>CAZZPI010000237.1:0-4737 GCA_964655865.1 uncultured Nitrospiraceae bacterium | reverse complement strand
TACGAACACGCTTCGCGACAAGTCGACCACTTGATCGAACGTAGTTCCGGTCACGGATAGCGGCCCCTGGATCACGACCCTGCCGTTCACATCGCTGGTCGCAAGCCGGCCTCGCACGAACGAGTCCTGCAGGAGGAATGGCCCAGGAACAACCCGCACAGAATCAACCCCCTTGAGCACCTCGGAGAGGAGTGCCGAGGGCGCCCTTAGTTGAGACGTCGCTCGAAGTGGAAGCCTGTCCAGATCCAGATCTCCCTGAACAACGACGCCGACCAACTCGACACCCTTACCCTCTGCCAGCGCTCCGAGAACTTCGGAGGCCTGTATGGCAAGCCGTTCCCGATCCTCGATGGCACAAGACCGTTCCAGGTGACGGGCATATGCGCCCGCCCTGTTCAGGCCCTCCGGGTCGAACTCGCATCCGCCCGACCAGGCAGCATGATCGGCGCAGACCATCACCCAGAGGCCTGCCCCGGCCAACGCCCAACGCGCCCAGGTTCTTGAAGACCCTCGTCTGACCATTCCAATGTCGGACGTTATACGAGGGGCCTGGCCCCGTGCAAGACGTCGAAGCGGTCGAGCCCTCGCCTTTACAGAACAATCGCCTTTGATACACTCTCTGTGTAAAAGCGATCGCCATTTAGGTTCGATCGATGACAATGAGTCGATTCCCGTAGGCGAGTCCATGAATTTGCTACGGTCCACTGGCTTGGCCATATCCCTCTACTTGAGCCTTCTTCTTTGCATCAACTCCCTTCCCTCGCAGGCAGAAATGGTGGTCGAAGTGCCGGTCCTTGCCGCCATCAAGGCGAACAATCGTGGCGTCTTCAACGTCATGCTACTGATCTGGGATCAAAAGTCGCAGCCGAATCCCGTCCAACTTCAATGGCTCGACTTCAGAGTTCGCTTAGGCGAAACTCACCTCGACGCGATGGGAGAGGCCTTTGCATATGCCGTCGAGCGGACGCCCGGCGCGGCGCACACCGGCCTTGTGACGGTCGCGGGGGTCGCTTATGCGAACGCGAGCTCCGATGGACCGAGTGCGGGCGCCGCGATGGCCGTGGGTTTTATCGCCATGTTCAAGGGAGACCGGATTCAGCGAGGCGTCGCCCTTACGGGAACATTCGAGTCCGGAGGCCGGATCGGGTGGGTGGGAGGAATTCCCGATAAAATCCGCGCAGCCGCCCGAGAGGGGTATAAAACGATCCTTGTGCCGTCGGGCCAGATATATACGGGGTGGAACCTGAACGAATTGGCTCTGGAGCTGAATGTAACGGTGAAAGAGGTCGCCACCGTTGACGAAGCGTACGTCATCATGACAGGCCGACACATCTGAATAGCAAACCTGTCGGGTGGTGTATGATCCGCGGCAGGTCCACGCCGCACCCCCTCTCCCTCGTTTATCCTCCACTCTTCATCGGCTCCAGTCCCTCGACGATCGATTGAAATTCCTCCTCGGTCAGACGATGCATCCCAAGGCTGAGACGTCTGGAGAGCTCGGCCGCTTCCTCGATATTCAACACGCGTTGGAGCAGGGCATGCGTCTGGGCCGGCGTGGACTCCCACCGCGCCGCCACCCGAATGCGAACGAACCCGTTTTTGGCCTCGCCTCGCAGATCGTCTTGGATCAACTCGTCAAGGTCGCCAAACGGCAGGACCGGTGAGATGATGAAGAACCTGGCACAGATACCGACCTTAAGCGCATAGACCAAACCCTGCGACTGACTTGTCAGGAACTGGGTCAGGTTTTC
Source organism: uncultured Nitrospiraceae bacterium (assembly GCA_964655865.1). Classification (GTDB taxonomy): domain Bacteria; phylum Nitrospirota; class Nitrospiria; order Nitrospirales; family Nitrospiraceae; genus JBBIJI01. Next base: position 2,986 of record CAZZPI010000237.1, on the reverse strand, counting down.
TCGGAGGAGGGCGGTTCGCAGGCCCCAAACCCCTTGGGCCAGTTGGATCTCGACGCTCTCGAGAGAACTACGCTCCCGTAGGGCACCGCCTACAAACAAGAAGTGACTCATCAGCGGGGGGAACGAAGGCCTCGGGCGGTATAGAGCGTCCCCTCCGCCCGGCCCGCGATAGGTGACGATCGGCGGACCGTCATGCTGCGTTAATGATCGAACTCGTCGTTATCGTCGAGAAGGTCTTCGGATTTTTCAATATATTCGGCGTCGTCGTCCTCGTCCTCCAGCGCCAGATCTTCTTGCATGTCTTCATCGACCTCTTCGGTCATATCGAGGTCCTCCGACATCTCCTCCTCGTCGAGATCATGAGAGCTCGGCTCAATCGGCGGCAACGGCGACTTACTCGCTTCTTTTCCTTCGGCAGCCGGAACGGCGCTGGTGACCTTCGCCGCTGGTGTGGCACCTTTCTTCGCAACCTTCTTTGCAGCCTTCTTGGCAGCCGACCTCGGTTTGCTCGAACGTTCGGCGCCCTTGCTCACCTTCTTGGGCTTAGCGGCGACTGCTCGACCACGTGCACGAGCCTTTGACGCGGCCTTGCGCGCTTTCTTCATTGCACGCTTCTTTGGCTTCTTTGCCATCCTCTCCCTCCCGTTCCTCCTGCCGATAATATTCTTTGGTCAACGCGTGGCGGCACCATCTAGCACGAACTCCCAGCACGATGCAACCAGTCTGCGCGGGCTGCTGTCAAGGCTCTACCCACACATCAATCGCAGCTGGCGCGCTGTCCGCCCCCTTGACCGAATCAGGTCCTTTCATATCCGTAACCTGGAGCGTAAAGCGCAGGAGCCGCCGAGAGGCGACTTTCGGGGCCATAAAGCTCGCCTTCGCTTCGTCACGATTGAGAAGGGCCACCTTCAACCCGCGAACTTGCTTCCATTGGTACCGCAAGGGGTCTCCATCGGGATCACTGCTCTGCAACCCATCCAACAGGACTCGCGTGCCAGACTTCACCGTAATCTGGCTCGAGACGCGAGCAACCGGGATGCCGTTGGCTTCCTCTTCAGCATCGACGACGACATCCAGTGTCCCTTCCTTCCCCTGGGCGAAAACAGCGACCGTCGCGCGGCCGTTCCCAACAACCCGCAACATGCCTTCGCGATCGATACGCACGATGCGCTCGTTCGAAGACCGGTAGGACGTGCCCGTCGCAGTGCCAGCCAAGCGACGGAGCACGCCGTCTGCAAAGTGTCCTTCCGCGGGAACTTCCGCCAATTTTCCGATCGTATCGAGCTGCCAGGGTTTCTGAACGGCGAATTCGATACCGTGCAAAGTCGCCGGGGAATCGATCGTCACGACAACCTCATCGAAATCCTCATACCCTCCTAACCGTCCCCGTGAGACCTCGCCGACGACGAGGAGTCGCATCCGGCCGAGGGCCTCCGATGGCACTCGTATCCGGCCCCCGAACGGAGGATCGGAGGCCACCGTCGCCACCAACACCGGGGCTTCCTTATAACCTTCGAGCAGCTCCTCGTTTTCCCGATACCAATAGTAGCGAGTCTCCCGCAATCCGACATCGGCCTCGGAATCGACCATGACCAGGATCTCCTGATCAGCCTTGAAGACGTCTCCAGATTGGGGAGCACGCAGAGTGAACGCATAGGTTTGATTGCCACCGTTCAAGCCGGTCATCCAGACGCAACTCACGAGCAACACAGCAGCGACTTGTGCGGCGTTTTGAAATGCAGGAGACCTCATGATCCGTGCCTTGTCCTCGCGCAATTGCGAACCATCCTCAGCGCCGGAAGATTCGTATAAGTGGGGACTTAGGTCAAGTGACTTATTCCGGCTCTCGCTCCTCGGTGAGGGTCCCCACCGGCCCTAATTCGCCCACGCACCTCCGGCCACACGTCTCCACTGGGAGATGTTAGACTATGGGTGGCCCCGAGACCGGCTTGAAGGACGAAGTTAAGTGGTAAAAGGACCAAACATTTCAAGATCTTTGAGAGCACCTGCTTCAGAATCCTTGAGTAGCCGCTTGGCTCTAATGATAGTAGGAGGCTTGCTGTGACACAGGCCGTAAAAGCCAAAACTCCGCTGTGTCTTACCGGTTTCGTGGCGATGGGCTTTGCGATGTCCAGCACCTTAAGCATCGCGCTGCCGCCGCAAACGCGCATCGTGATCGAAAGCGGCTCACCGTACTTCGTGCCTGTGAAGGCCTACGTCACCCCCTGGGCTTCGATTCGTTGGGAAAATCCTACCCCGACGCACCATACCATCACCCACGACGGCTGTGTGGAGGACGGAGCGACCTGCGCATTTGAATCAGGCACCGTGGAACCGAACGGAACCTACACCCTCCCCGGCCTGCCAGCAGGCCGGTATTCCTACCACTGCCGGTTGCACCCCATCATGCGTGGTGTTCTCACCGTGACAGAGCAGTCCGAGCTGCCGTCTCGGACCTAACTGCCACACGCGTTCATTTTCGACATCGTCAAGAGATTTCCCGGCCCTTGCAGGCCGGAACCTGCCGCGGGAGCAGTTACTTGCGCCTGTCGACGCCCATCGTGTAGGCTGACGCGCCGCTAGAGTCGATTGCCGATCATGAAGCCCGTCGCCGCTGTCCAAGAACCGCTCCGCCTCACCGGAAAAACTCTGGATCTGCTGGCGTGGCGTATTCCCGACCTTGTGGCCTACCAACCGCACCACGACGAATGGTGGTTCGCCCCGCTCGATGATACCTTCCCCCTGATACGGCTGAATCGCACCGGCTTCGAGATGTTAACCGCGATGAATGGGCACATCACAGTCGGGGCATTGCTGGAAAAGTTCGGCTCGCGCATCTGCGGACCAGATGGGCAGCCGGGACAGTGGCACCTCGAACGGTGGGCCACGCCGAACTACTCGCTGTGCTACTACGGCACCGAGCCACCAGGCGGGCACCGGCACAAGGCCAAATGGGACATGCTCTTGCAACAGATCCGGGAAGGCT
>CAZZPI010000236.1:0-4785 GCA_964655865.1 uncultured Nitrospiraceae bacterium | reverse complement strand
AGAGTCAGGCCATCAGTCTGGCGGAGAATTTCTTCCCCAACCTGATTCATCCACAGAAGCCGCCCCCGTGCGTCGAATGCGAATAACCCTCGGGAGAGCCCGTTCGTCGCCTCCGCCAACGCCTCTCGATCCCTGACGGTCTGTTCAACCCGGCGTTGAATCTGCAGCGCCCGTGTCACGTGCGGGAAGAGCCGCTGAAGGGCCCGGAGATCGGCCGACTCATAGGGCGTGCCATGCGACTTGGGCCGATGGACGCCTAGAATGAACATGCGGGTGCCTTCCACGAGAGGAATGCCCCCGATCGCATAGAAGAACCCCAAGGGCTTCATCCAGTCGTGATAGAACTCGCTTCTCAATAGCACGCGGTCGGCGACGTGCTGCTGGCTCGAGGAAGCGACGCCGACTCCAATGGTTCGAGGCTTTGGAGTCCAGATGTCGTGCTGCCAGTAGTACGCTTGATAATCCGCGAAACCTTTCGGGGGGATATTCACGGCAGCAAGCGGTCGAGTGACACCCGTGGCCAGGTCGATTTCCGTGAGATTGCCGGTATGGCTTTGAGTAAGTTGGACAAGCTCTTGGAGCACGTCGTGCCAGTGGGTAGGGTCGAGTGCGGCGTCGTAGATCCCGCCGATGAGGTGGATGAAGCGCTTCTCGCGAACCATGACTCAACCTCGTGAGTCGGTGCGAAGCCTTTCAGGGGGCGCGGCAGCAGGGAGGGAGTGTAGCGCTGGGATTGATAAGTAGCTACTACCTCGAAAGTAGGGGTAGCCTGGTCCATGAATGCTTCGATTTAAGAAAGAGACTGTACGGAACCGACCGCCCAATTATCCAATTCTTCAGCGTTCTCAATCACGTCCACCGGTACTTCGTAGTAGGTTCTGAGCGTCTGCTTCGCATTGGGTCGAAAAGGCTTCATGCCCTTGGCGACATAAGCGCGGCGCGAGCGCTCGTCGGTTTTGAAGTAGAGCCGGCCCTTGTGAATGATGCCGAAGAAGACGGAACCCTGATAGAGCCCGTACCCTCCAAACAGGGCGCGGTAGCTCAGGCCGCGCAAATCGGCGAGCTGATCAAGGATAAAATCCTTAAACCCGTCATGTCTCGGCCCCATAGTGGACTCACAGTGGCTTGCGCGCGGCAACCACCCGCACAGCGATGGGAAAGGTGACCCGGCCTCCGCGCCGATAACTCGCCGAGGCTTGCATGATGAATTGCTTGGCCTGTTGCACCTGAGCCGGCAAGAGCTTGGCGAGCAGCGCCTGAAACGGCGCCGACAGGTCCATCATGCTTGCACAGTATTCCTTAGCGGACGCATACGTCCACTCGCCGAGTACCTCCTGTTCCGCGACATCGATGAATCCCGCCTCCTGCAAGATTCCGGCGAGGTCTCCCGGCTGGGCGAGACGAAAGATACCCGGCGCCGTCGGGTCCGGTGGCGGAAGCTCGACCACTTGCCGGACCGCGTCCATCGCCAGACGGATCGAGGGATTCTTCTCGGGAACGGACCACACTGCGGCTGCGATCCAGCCGCCCGGTTTGAGCACGCGAGCGATCTCGGCTGCGGCCCTCGGAATCTCGGGCAGGAACATCAGGCAGAAGCGACTCGTCAGCGCGTCGAAGGAATCTGCTTCGAACGTGAGCGCGGTCGCGTCGCCCGTTCGGAACACGATATTCGTAAGCCCGAGCTGTTTCGCTTTCCGTTCCGCTACCGCGAGCATGTGCTCAGCCAGATCGATTCCGATGACACTGCCCGATGAGCCAACCATCTGCGCCACGAGCAGAGCGGGATAGCCGGTACCCGAGCCGAGATCGAGCACACGCAGGCCCGGGCGAAGTCGGGCGTCGGCCACCAGCCGGTGATTCAGAAACGCCATCTGCTCGTCAAGGAAGCGATCCCATTTTTCCCAGCCGCCGGCGACCCGGTTCCAATCCTGCCGCTGCGTCTCGATGACTTGTTCTGGTGTCTGTTGTCCCATGGCTTTTTCTGCTCAGAGTGCACGGAGGACACTTGACGAGTCGCGAGTTCGTCGGCGTTACTCCAGGGTCTGAAGGGTCTCTCGCAACTCTTTGACCTCCACCGCGAGAAGATCCAGATGCTGGTCGCGTTGCGGCTGAGCGTCCTTGTATTTCCACAGTCGCTTGAAGATCGCCCACAATTCCTTGTCGTGGGTCACGGCCAACGCATAGGCGGGCTGTTCCCGCTTGGCCTTGTCGACACAACAGAGCGAGTCGTGGAGCGCGTGGAATTGGTTGTGTAGGTCGTCGAAGGCTTGATCAACGCCTCTTCCTCCCTTCGCCGTTTTCGCGGTCGTCTCCATCATGGTGGTGAGATTGATCGCCGTCTCGATCCCGCTTGCGCCCTTCGCCTTCTCGGCAAATTCGCCAGCGCGAGGATAGAACACGTAACTGCAGCCGCTCAGCGCAGTGAACACGAGTGCCAGCGCTAGAAAACCGATTACTTGTCGCATACCGTCCTCCTTAGAGAATGAAGCGATGTAATAGTCAAGCAGGTTGCTCCATCGAGGTCAATGCTGCCGAGGAGCGAGATGACCCACAGACCTGAACAGAACGACGCCTGTTCCTGTCTGACGCGTACGTAATGGAACAGATCGCGCCTTTCCTCATCTTGGCGTCCTTCACCGTGAGAGGTCCCATTTCACACATCGTCCCGTCACCTCTTCCCGGATAGTCTTGGCTATGATCTCGGCGTTGTCTTCCACGGTACCGTCTTCCAGCGTCTCAATCAGGGCCGTATAAAAGCCGAATCGATGTAGATAAACGCGCGGAGCGGCTAAATCAGCCTCCGTAAGGGGATCGCTTCGGTAGTGAAATCCGGGAACGAACAGGATGCGATAGGACGCTTGGCTTGCATCGAAGTCAGAGGAGCGTGGCTGCTCTGCGCGGAATTGTTGTAGCGTCCCTGGAGGAACGCCTGTTGAAGGCGTTGATTATCGTCCTGGGCCAGAATTCTCCGGCAAAAGTAAATGGCGGCAAAGTCGACGGATGTTTCACGAGCCAGCTCCCGAAGCGTGCTGCGGTCAAGCGGTTTTGCATCGTACCGAGACACAACCGTCTCGATTTGGTTTTTGGCGGCAGCAGGCAGGGTCGCCGGGAATCCGAGGTACTGTGCAGCCTGTTTGGAATCCACGGTTGTCATGAGGATCTGTTCACCGATCATGCCGGTAGCCACGTGCTGCCTTGCGGTGCACCCCGGCATCCACATAGGCACGGCAACCAGGAAAATCAGGATGACAGGGCCAATCATGCTTTGCGACCAGCCTCTCTGAGCATCTTCGGGCTGCGACTTTGGAGAGGGAGCGAACGTCATTGGCCCCGTTTCTTTCATTTCGGAGAGTAAGTCAAGGTGGTAATGTGAGGGTATCGATCGGCTTCATGGTCCGACCTTTCTTGCAGCGGGGCGACGCTTCTTGCGCGGCTGACTCGTCGGCAAACCTGCCACAAAGTCCAGACTCCGCATCAGCCAGGTCCGCAAGTGCGCGGCGGTCTTTGTCCCGTTCGGACCGACATAGATGTATTCCTTCATGGGCCGTTCTGTGAAAACCATCGGCCTAGCGCGCATGGTCGCCATGTTGTCGCAGTAGCGGTCCATGCAGGCGAGGAACAGCCGGTGCTTGTGGCCGAAGGTGTTATAGAGGCTGCCGCGGTTGATCCCCATATGGCGCACGAGATCCTTGATCGAAGTCGCCTCGTAGCCTTGGCGCCAAAACGGCTCCATCGCCTTGTCGAGCGCTTGGTCGGAATCGAATTCTTTCGGGCGTGCCATGTCGGATCCTCGATGACGAGGTGCTTTTTAATACGAATTGGAACGATCAGGCATGAATTCCAATAACACCTCACTTCTCGACGCGGGTGGCTCCGGACAAGTCTTTCTTCTCGAATTGGCAAGCCGGTCCCAACTGTGGCCTTCCGCGCGCTTTTGATCAAGTCGACTGGCCTGACCTTCGCGTGCGATTCTGCGTGGTTCCGAACATGGAGCGCGCGCCTTTACATTCCATCGACCGGTGCTAGGCTTGCACAGAGGCCGCAGAAAGAAGCTGTAATGACTGTAAACGCGGCGAAACGACGAATACCATGATCACCAGGACGCGCCTCCTCATAGGGACTACGATCGTCATAGGGGTGCTTACGCTCGGTAGCCCCTCAGTCTGGGCGGATTCGCTTCCAGGGGCAAGCGACCAAACCCCGACGGCGACGATGAAGGCCGCGGTCGCCGAATTGTTCCGGGTCCTCGATGAAGAAAGCCTCAAAGCTCCGGAACGGGCGGAGGAGCGGCGACGGGCCATCGAGCAGGTGCTCAAGAGTTATGTGAGTTATGAAGAGATGGCCCAGCGGGCGCTCGGGGCCACATGGACCACCCTCAGCTCCGAAGAACAGCGTGAGTTCGTGGACCTCTTCGTTCAGCTCCTGCGGGATGCCTTTGCGAATCGTATCAACGACCACGCCGATGAACAGGTGGTCTATCGTGGAGAGATCGTGCATGACACGTTTGCCGAAGTCCACACCCGGCTCGTTGGACGCAAGCTCGACACCACGCTGGACTTTCGTGTCGTCGACCAAGGGGGCAAATGGCTCGTGTATGACGTCGTGATCGACGGGGCCAGCGTCGTGTTCAACTACCGCGCCCAATTTGCCAAAGTCATTAAGGAATCCTCATACGTTGGCTTGGTAAAACAACTGCGCCAGAAGACTGCGACCCTCAAGCGCTTCGAAACCAGTCCTCAGCCTCAGCCCTCGGGCGACTAACCCTTCGACGGACCGCGTCCTTGT
>CAZZPI010000235.1:0-4790 GCA_964655865.1 uncultured Nitrospiraceae bacterium | reverse complement strand
ACGGTCGCGATCATCGCTTCCATCAGACTCATCACCTGATCTCGATCGACGAACGACATTTCGAGGTCGATTTGGGTGAACTCGGGCTGTCGATCGTTGCGCAAGTCTTCGTCGCGGAAGCAGCGGGCGATCTGGTAATACCGGTCGAGACCGCTGACCATCAGCACCTGTTTGAACAATTGTGGCGATTGCGGGAGGGCGAAGAAGCACCCAGGATTGACACGGCTCGGGACCAGGTAGTCCCGGGCCCCTTCCGGAGTGCTCTTCGTCAAGATCGGTGTCTCGATCTCAAGAAACCCTTCTTTGTTCAGGAAGGACCGGACTTGCTGCATGACGGTGTGACGCAAGCCCAACAAGCGCTGCATCCTCGGCCGGCGCAAATCCAAGAATCGATACTTCAAGCGAAGCGCTTCAGTGACGTCGTTCTCGTCCTCGATGAGGAATGGCGGCGTCTTGGCATCGTTCAGAATTTCGACGGCATCCACGAACACCTCGACATCCCCGGTCGGGAGATTCGGATTCCTGGATTCATCGGGACGTGCCGTCACCTGGCCGGTCACCGATACGACACACTCGCTCCGCAAGGCATGGGCGGCTCGATGCACCGCTGCATTCCGCTCCGCGTTGAACACGACTTGGCTGATCCCGGTCCGGTCGCGCAGGTCGATGAAAATGACGGTCCCATGATCGCGCCGACGCTGCACCCACCCGTTCAGGGTCACCGTCTGCCCCACGTGAGCCTTGGTCAGCTCCCCGCAGCGATGTGTGCGTTTCAGCATACGGCTCTCCGGGATGGCCGACTATGGGGGTACCCATTGCTATCCCCAGAGCAATGGGTCCCTGGCGATTGGGGAAGGGAACGACCGGGCAATGAACGCTTCGACGGCTCTTCCCTAGTACCCGTCGTCCCCCGCCTATGGCCAGTCGTTCGCGAACGAACGACCTCACGCAAAGCGTTCGCCTCCCGATCCGTGAGGAAGCGAAACTCGCCGGGCGACAAAGCGCCCAACTGCAACGGGCCGAGCCGGACCCGTTGCAATTTGAGCACCGGATGTCCCACGGTATCAAGCATGCGCTTCACTTGGTGCTTGCGGCCTTCGTGAATCGTAATCTCGACCCAGGAATTCTGCTCGGCCTTCCTGATTTTCTTCACCTTCGCGGGTCCGGTTCGTCCGTCTTCCAGCAACAACCCTTTCTCCAACTGCTTGATCTCCTCATCCGTCAAGACACCCTTGATTTTGACCAAGTACGTCTTCGGCACCTCATACCGTGGATGCAACAAGGCCTGGGCCAAAGCCCCATGATTGGTCAGTAGCATGAGGCCTTCGCTATCGAAGTCGAGCCGACCGACCGGAAACACCCGAATGCTCACGCCGTGAAGAAAGTCCTTGATCGTCGGTCGCCCTCCAGGATCCTCCAACGTGGACATGACGTTCTTCGGCTTGTTCAGCATGAGATAGACGAAGGGCTGCGCAGCCTTCAGGTGCCTGCCATCCACCTTCACGTGGTCCTGATCGGGATCGACTTTCGTCCCCATTTCACGGACGACACTGCCGTTCACCGTCACTCGCCCCTCGGCGATGATCTGCTCGGCCTTGCGGCGCGAAGCCAGGCCGGTGCTGGCAATGAGTTTTTGAAGCCTAATTTCCATAGGGCGTAACTTGTCATTGGTCATTAGTCAATGGAAGCCTATGCCTTGCCTTGGTTCACCAATGACTATTGACAATTGACCAGTGACCATCCTCACCAATCATTCCCATTCGATCGTCGCCGGCGGCTTCGAGCTGATATCGTAGACGACTCGATTCACGCCTTTCACCTCGTTGATGATACGATTGGACATCTTGCCCAACAGGTCCGGCGGCAAGCGAGCCCAGTCCGCCGTCATGCCGTCGAGACTGGTCACCGCGCGAATGGCGATCGCGTTCTCATAGGTCCGCTGGTCCCCCATGACCCCGACCGTCTGAATCGGCAACAACACGGCGAACGCCTGCCAGATCTCACGATAGAGCCCAGCCGTCCGGATCTCCTGCTCCACGATCGTTTCCGCCGCCCGCAAGATGGTCAACCGCTCCTTCGTGACCGCCCCTAGCACTCGAATCGCAAGTCCAGGCCCTGGGAAAGGCTGCCGCCAAACGATCTCGTCCGGTAGCCCCAGTTCCTTGCCGAGGACGCGCACCTCGTCTTTGAAGAGCTCCCGCAAGGGCTCCACCAGCTTGAGCCGCATTTTCGTGGGGAGCCCGCCGACGTTGTGGTGCGTCTTGATCGTCGCCGACGGACCTTTGAAGCTCACGCTTTCGATCACGTCGGGATATAACGTCCCTTGGACGAGATACTTGACCCCCTTCAGTTTCTTGGACTCCTCCTCGAAGTTCTTGATGAACAACCGACCGATGATCTTTCGCTTCCGTTCCGGATCGCTCACATGCTTCAGCCCGGCCAGGAATTGATCGGTCCGATCGAGAAACCGAAGATTGAGATGCATCTGGGATGCGAAAGTTTTTTGGACCTGGTCACCCTCACCCGCCCGCAGTACGCCGTTATCGACGAACACGCAAGTCAGTTGATCTCCGATCGCGCGGTGAGCCAGCGTTGCGGCGACGGAGGAATCGACGCCGCCGCTGAGGGCGCAGATCGCCTTTCCCTGACCGACCTGTTCACGGATTTGTTGGACCGCTTGGTCCACGTAGGATTTCATCGTCCAGGTCGGTCGGCAGCCGCAGATGTCGTACACAAAGTTGCGGAGAACCGTCGTTCCCTCCACGGTATGGGCCACTTCGGGATGGAACTGTAGGCAGTAGATCGCCTTTCCTCCACCCTCCATTTTCATGGCTGCGATGGGAGAATTATCCGTATGCGCAATGGAGCGGAAGCCCTTGGGCATGCGTTCGATGCGGTCGCCATGGGACATCCACACCGTGGTGGGACCGCTTTCCCCAACTCCTTTGAACAGACCGGACCGGTCGTCGATCCGCAACTCAGCGCGGCCATATTCCCGCCGAGACGCCTTCGCAACATCGCCGTCCAGCAAATGCGTCACCAATTGCATGCCGTAGCAGATGCCCAACACGGGGATCCCTTGGTCGAGCAACTGGCGCGGGACGGTAGGAGCCTTCCGCTCATACACGCTGGAAGGCCCTCCTGAGAGGACGAGGCCTTTGGGACGGTAGGCCAAGATGGTTGCCGGTGAGGCCGTGCAAGGCAGGATCAGCGAATACACCTGCGCCTCGCGGATGCGACGCGCAATGAGTTGCGTATACTGCGACCCGAAATCGAGGACGAGAATTCTATCGTGCCAGAGTTCCATGAGGACGTCGTTCGTGAAGCGTGAAGCGGCGTTCGTTAGAGAGAGAAGCGGAATCTTGGTTGCGAGATACGCTTCACGAGGGACGTTTCACGCGAAGTTATTCCCAATCCATGCGATAGTTCGGCGCTTCTTTGGTGATGATGACGTCGTGCACATGGCCTTCGCGTAATCCAGCCAAGGTCTGTCGGATGAAGGCCGCCTTTTGCTGCAGCTCGGGGATGGTCCTGCACCCGCAATAACCCATGCCGGACTTGACGCCTCCTACCAATTGGTAGACGACCGCGGCAACCGGTCCCTTATAAGGAACCCGGCCCTCGATCCCCTCCGGCACGAGTTTCTGGGCGGACCTCGCGCTCTGGCCGTACCGATCGCCTCCACCTCGTTCCATGGCGCCAATCGACCCCATACCACGGTAGACCTTGTAAGTCCTCGCCTGGTAGAGCACCGTCTCGCCGGGCGACTCCTCCGTTCCGGCCAACAATCCTCCGAGCATCACCGCGTGTGCGCCCGCCGCCAAGGCCTTGGTGATGTCGCCGGAAAACTTGATCCCGCCATCGGCAATCATGGGAACCCCGGTGCCTGCCAAAGCCTTCGCACAGTCGGCCACCGCCGTGAGTTGCGGCATGCCCGCGCCCGCGACGATGCGCGTCGTGCAGATCGACCCCGGCCCTACGCCCACCTTCACCGCATCCACGCCCACCTTCAGCAGATCTCTCGCGGCCTCGGCGGTCGCGATGTTGCCCGCAACCACATCGAGGTGCGGATGCTGCTTCTTCACCATCTTAACCGTATCGAGCACAGCCTGAGCGTGACCATGAGCCGTATCGACCACCACCAGATCGACGCCGGCCTTGATCAACAAGGTCACCCGCTCTTCCGTGTCCGGGCCGACCCCTACCGCCGCACCGACGCGGAGTCGGCCGTGACTGTCCTTGCAAGCCGTCGGGTGTTTAATTCGCTTTTCGATGTCCTTGATCGTAATCAAGCCCTTCAGCTCGAACTGTTTGTTGACCACCGGCAGCTTCTCAATGCGGTGTTCGTGCAGGATCTCCCTGGCCTTCTCGAGACTCGTACCCTCCGGCGCCGTGATCAACTTCTCGCGCCTCATCACTTGGGACACTTTCAGATCCATCCGCGTCTCGAAGCGCAGATCACGGTTCGTTAGAATGCCGACAAGCTTGCCGTTCTTGGTGACGGGAATGCCGGAGATCCGATACTTGGCCATCAGGTCATGGGCATCTCGGATCGTCTGATCGGGAGCGATCGTCACGGGATCGAGGATCATCCCGCTCTCCGATTTCTTGACTTTGTCGACCTCCATGGCCTGGTCTGCCGGCGACAGCACCCGATGGATGATCCCGATCCCGCCTTCGCGCGCGAGCGCGATCGCCAGCCGCGATTCGGTGACCGTGTCCATGGCGGCGCTGACGATCGGAATGTTGACCTGAATATTCCGCGAGACCTGGGTCTTCGTCTCCACCTC
>CAZZPI010000234.1:0-4795 GCA_964655865.1 uncultured Nitrospiraceae bacterium | reverse complement strand
AATCGGAGTGATCGATCCACAAGCGGTAATGGAAAAGTCGAAAGCGGGGAAGCGGGCGCTCGACGGCCTCCGGGAGTATGTGTCGACCAGGCAAAAGCTGCTCGCCCGAGATGAGGAAGAGCTTCGTAATAGCGAAAAACAACTGAAAGAACAGGCCTCGAAGCTCGGTGAAGTGGAGAAGAAAGAGAAAGAATCGCAGTTTCGTTCGAAAATTCAGGACTACCAGAAGCGCGCTCAAGAATTTAACCAGGAGCTACAGCTCAAGCAGAAAGAACTCATCGACGAATATATGAAGAAAATCGCCTTGGCGACTCAAACCGTGGCGGAAAAAGGCGGATTCTCCATCGTCGTCGATAGAGGCAGCGAGCAAACCGTCAAGATTGTCATCTACAATAAAGACACGATCGATCTGACCGATCAGGTGATTAAGGAATTCGACCGCACAAACAAGTAGCCCCCTATGCTAGTCCAACCCCACGTCTTTCCGAATCGACTCCACCAGACGATCGAAAGACTCGCTCCGACCGACAGTCGTTGCCATCACTAGCTCGATCTCCCTCGGCCTGCTCACCCCCAGACCGAGCTCGATCGCTCGTTTGACCTGCCGCTGCTCCCACACACGCCGGCCTTCGAGTTTCGGCCACTGCTTGAACGAGCGGATGACCGCCATCGCCACAACGTCGAGCGCCACACGATCTCCGCTCAGCACCAGAAGATCCCCTCGCGCCGCCGTGCCGCTGGTGGGACCTCCGGCGACCATGATCGTCGTTCCGTCCGCGATGGTCAAGTGGGGATGGACGCCCAGATTGAGTTCGGCAATGCGTTCATGCCACTCACCGGAGAGAAACCTCACAGACGGCCGGTAGCGGGGGTGCGTGACACCGACGAGGTTCTTGAGGCTACAGGAATATTCCGCAAACCGATGGGTTTTGATCACCGGCAGGTTGACAAAAATATCCGCCTCGTACACCGGTTGCGAGAGGTAGTAGTGTCTCAGCGATGAGGCCTGAGGCGGCTCCAACCGGACCCAGGGGTGATCTTCCAGGGCCAGGACTTTTGCACCGGCTCGCTCGGCGGCGGCACGTATGCCGGTGACGGTCATATTCTCCGACGTCGGAAACCGGATGATCCCTGAGCTGTCCGCAACCAGGACCTCCCCTGCCCCGGCCTCTTTGACCGCACGAATTACCGCCTCTACCACCGGCACGCTCGTAGTCGTCGGCGGAGGCCGATCGTTAACAATGTTCGGCTTCAACAACACGCGCTTCCCGCCAAGGTGCAGTCGGTTCAAGCCGCCGAGCACCTCCAAGCCGGCACTGAGCATCGCGGCGACATCGGTCCCGTGCACAAGGGCCACCAAGGCCTTGCCTTGGCTGACAAAGGGATTGGGAGGGATCGGTTTTGGGGCGACCAATGGGCCGTCCGGATCGAACAGGAGGGAACCGAGCAGCGATTTCGGCGCGGACAATAAGGCAGGCAACAGCACCGCGCCCCACTGCAACCGGTCGAGCAGTTCCCGACGGGAGGCATCCATGCCTGTCACGCAGAGAGGCTCTGCTCCAACGGGTAGCCGGCCTCGCGCCAGGCACGAATCCCGCCGTCCATCGAGACCACGTTGGTGTAGCCCATTTGCTGGAGCGCATCGGCGGCCAGCGCAGACCGATACCCGCCGCCGCAGTAGAGTACGATCTGGGCCGATTTTTCGGGCACCAGGCTTTCGATGTCCCGTTCGATGATTCCTTTGCCCAAATGGCGCGCACCCTTGGCATGGTCCTTGGCGAACTCGTTGTCCTCCCGAACATCGAGGAAGTGAAACCGCTCGCCGCGATCGAGCTTGGCTTTGACTTCGGCGACCGAGCACTCCTTGATCCGTCGCTTGGCTTGCTCAACCAACTTGAGAAATCCTGGATTGTGCTTCATGCGTCGCCGTCCCTTGCTCGCTCAGAACAGTGTGGCTTGCTCCAATCCGGGACGACGAAACGTCATGGGGATCGGCTTTTCTTCCAGATCCGGAAACCCGACCTTGCGTTTGGCGACTTCGAATAGTCGCTCCACCATCTCCCAATACATTCCTGTCCCGTGATGTCGAGAAAAAAATTCGCTGTCGTTGAGCTTTCCCCCTCGGACTTCGCGGATCCGGTGGGTGATCTTGCCGATCCGGTCAGGGAACGCTTCCGCCATCCGATCAAGAAACACCGCCCCGACGTTGCCCGGTAGTCGAAGCAACGTGGACATGGCCTCGACCGCGCCAGCCTTCCTGGCCCGTGCCAGGAGGTCCGGGATATCCTCGTCATTGAGGCCAGGGATGATCGGTGACACCGAAATCCCAACCGGAATGCCGCTCTCAGCCACGGTCCTCAACGCCTCAAAGCGCCTGCTGCTGGACGGGGCCTGCGGCTCCACCTTGCGCGCGACCCGGTCGTCGGCGAACGGGATACTGAAGTACACGCCGACGGAGGCCTCCTTGTGTAATCGTTGCAGGACGTCCAGATCCCGAAGAATAAGAACGCCTTTGGTGATGACAGCCACCGGATTCCGATAGTCCGCACAGACGTCCAGACAGGCCCGTGTCAGTCCCAACGAAGCCTCGAGCGGCTGGTAGCAATCCGTATTGCCGGAAAACACGATCAACTCGCCCTTCCAAGTGGACCTGTCGAACATCTGCCGCAAGAGCGCCGGCGCATCATGTTTGATGATGATCTTCGACTCGAAATCGGTCCCGGCGCCGAAGCCCCAGTATTCATGCGACGGCCTCGCATAGCAGTACGCGCAGGCATGGAAGCAGCCGCGGTACGGATTCAGGCTCCAGCGAAAGGGCAGATCGGGACTCTCGTTCCGGCTGAGAATTTCGCGCGTCGCATCTTCATAGACCGTGAGTCTAACTTGTGGAGGGGGATCGAGAAGATCTCGATGGCGCGATTCGAACGGGTTCGGTGGATTGGCGACCATCCGCATCAAACTATCCTCCCTCGATGAAACAGACCTTGTCAACTCATGGACGGCCGGCATTGGGAGCACCTCCATTCATTGACTAACCACGGACCCGATGCTAGATTTCAGCCGCTTCTCCAGCGGGCTTCGACGATGTACGATTTGCGGTTTCTTCGCGACAACTTGGATGCACTGAGAGCCCAACTTGGTCCACGTGGGGCCGACGTAGGTTGGGATGAGCTGCGCAAACTCGTCGATGACCGGCGCCAACTGTTGGCCCACGTCGAACTGCAGCGATATGAGCTGAAACGAGGGTCCGACGAGGTCGCACGGCTGAAACGAGAAAAGCAACCGGCGGATCACGCGGTCGCTGCGATGAAGGCGCTCGGCGATCGTATTAAACAGAAAGAAGACGACCTTCGTCTCATCGAAGAACGGGTGCAGGATCTCGCCCTCAGAGTTCCGAATACGCCTCACCCCACGGTTCCGGTGGGACAAGACTCGTCGGACAATGTCGAAGTGCGACGTTGGGGCACGATCTCAACCTTACCGGCTCCCGTCCGCATGCACTGGGATCTCGGCGAATCGCTCGGTATTCTGGATTTCGATCGAGCGGCCAAGATCACAGGGGCTCGATTTGCCGTCCTTCTCGGGGTGGGAGCGAAGCTCGAGCGCGCGCTCATCAACTACATGTTGGATTTGCACACAAGCCGGCACGGATACAAGGAAGTGCTCCCGCCGTTCATGGTGAATCGTGCGGCCATGACCGGAACAGGCCAACTCCCAAAGTTCGAAGAAGACCTCTTCCGGCTTCGAGACGAGGATTACCTGTTGATTCCGACCGCGGAAGTACCGGTCACGAATCTGCACCGCGACGAAGTCATGGACGAAGCCCTGTTGCCGTTCCGCTACGCGGCCTACACCCCTTGTTTTCGGCGCGAAGCCGGCTCGTACGGGAAAGACACCCGCGGACTGATTCGCCTCCATCAATTCAACAAGGTTGAGTTAGTGACCTTTTCCGCGCCGGAGCAATCCTACGACGAACTCGAACGGTTGACCGGACATGCTGAGGCGGTGCTTCAAAGCTTGGGGTTGCCCTATCGGGTGGTGACGCTCTGTACAGGCGACTTGGGCTTCGCCGCGACCAAGACCTACGACATCGAAGTATGGCTGCCCTCTCAAGGGCTTTATCGAGAGATCTCGTCCTGCAGCAACTTCGAGGCCTTTCAGGCCAGACGAGCCAATATCCGGTATCGAGTTTCGTCGCGCAAAAAAGATGGCAAGCCGGAGTTCGTCCATACCTTGAACGGATCGGGGCTGGCGGTCGGAAGGACGCTAGTGGCCATACTGGAGAACTATCAACAGCCCGATGGCTCAGTGATGATTCCTGAAGCCCTTCGACCTTACATGGGCGGATTGGAACGGATCACGAAGGAACGGTAAGATGAGACAGTGCGAAGCGACCTCTTCCTCAAGGGCCGCTCACACAGCTTGGATGGCAATGGTACCGTTCCCCCGGCAACGCACAGCCGAAAGGTCTGCGGTCGGGTGAGCAGGGTCTTGTGGTGCATAATACCCACTGACTAGTGGTGCTTATCCGCTCGGCGCAATAGAGAGCCTCGCGGTCGAGCGAGCTTGGTAATAGGATTGGGGCAAGAGAACTTGAGGGTTTCATCCAGTCGCCAAGAACCATTGGAAGGGCTCCTGGTCGGGGTAAGCAAGGTATGGAGGAGAATAAGACCTACTGACTAGAGGCGCTTATCCGCTCGGCGCAGTAGAGAGCCTCGCGGTCGAGCAAGCTTGGTTTGGAGGGGTGACGGAGTGGCCGAACGTGCCGGTCTTGAAAACCGGAGTCCGGGTAACT
>CAZZPI010000233.1:0-4806 GCA_964655865.1 uncultured Nitrospiraceae bacterium | reverse complement strand
GTCGAAGGCATTTCCAAGGGCAAGGGCTTTCAAGGCGTGATCAAACGGCACCATTATCGAGGCGGACCGGAAACCCACGGACACATGTTCCATCGGGCGCCGGGCTCGATCGGGAGCAGCGCGTTTCCCTCTCGCGTGTGGGCCGGGAAGACCTTGCCCGGCCACATGGGAGCGGAGCGGGTGGCGGTCCATCGCCTGAAGGTCGTCGACTCGAGGCCCGCGGAGCACTTGCTCTTCGTGCGTGGCGCGATTCCGGGAGCGGAAAACGGCCTCGTGGTCGTCCGCAAGTCAAAGAAGGGATAGCGCGCAGATGCCCACCGTCAACGTGGTCGATGGGAACAGACAGCCGGTCGGTTCGACCGAGCTTCCCAATGAAGTCTTCGGATGCAAGCCGCACCCAGCGCTCGTGTACGAAGCGGTGGTGATGCAGCGGGCCTGCGAGCGGCAGGGAACGGCGTCGACGCGGCGACGCGGCGAGGTACGCGGATCGGGCAAGAAGCCGTGGAAGCAAAAGCACACGGGGCGGGCGCGCGCGGGGTCGATCCGCTCCCCCCTCTGGCGCCACGGTGGCAGCGTGTTCGGTCCCAAGCCGCGGCGTTATGCGTACACGATGCCGAAGCAGAAATATCGCGCGGCGTTGCAGAGCGCGCTCTCGGATAAATTGGCGGTCGGGGGGATCGTGATCGTTTCCGACCTTGCCCTTGAACAGCCGAAGGCGAAGCTCTTGGCCAAAACGCTGGCCCGGTTGGGCGTCAGCGGCCGGACGATTCTCGTGGCCGGACCCGCTCGAATGGATCTCCTGCGAGCAGCCAGGAATCTCCCCGAGGTGACCGTGCTCAGACCCGAGGAACTCAACGTCTATGACGTCGTGGCGTCGAACTTCATGGTCATTCCAGAGCGGGAACTCGCGCGCGTCAAGGAGGCCTGGTCGTGAGGGTGCGTGGCGAGCACGATGTGCTGGTGCAGCCGTTGCTGACCGAGAAGGTCACGGCGATCCGGGAATCGACCAATACGGTGGGTTTTCTCGTGAAGCGAGAGGCCAATCGGTTACAGATCAAGCGGGCCGTCGAGGCGCTGCTGAAGGTCAAAGTCGCGCGGGTGAACGTGCTGAATGTCATGGGCAAGACGAAACGGCTGGGCCGCTTCGCAGGCAAGCGGCCGGATTGGAAGAAAGCCTACGTGACGTTGAAGCCGGGAGAGAAGCTCGAGCTGTACGAGAGTGCTTAATGTGGGCCGACTTTCGGGGATGAAATGGGACTGATCGCTTATCGACCGACTTCTCCGGGGCGCCGTGGGATGACCGCGCTGTCCAAGGAGGAGATCACCAACAAGAAGCCGGAAAAGTCTCTCACGGAGTTTCACATCCGCACGGGCGGACGAAATTCCGACGGGCATACGACGGTCCGGTTCCGGGGCGGCGGCCACAAGCGGCTGTACCGGATCATCGATTTTCGCCGCGACAAGCACGGGGTGCCCGCGCGGGTGGTCGCCATCGAGTACGATCCGAATCGCTCGGCCCGGATCGCCCTTCTTCACTATACCGACGGGGAGAAGCGGTACATTCTGGCACCGGTGGGTCTGAGCGTCGGCGACACGGTGCATGCCGGCCAGGAAGCCGAAGTTCGCCCGGGTAACGCGCTTCCTCTGGCGAATATGCCGCTGGGAACGACGATCCACAATATCGAGCTCAAGCCGGGACGAGGAGGGCAGCTCATCAGGAGCGCGGGCAGCTTCGCCCAAGTGATGGGCCGCGACGGCGACTATGTTCAGCTCCGTCTGAAATCCGGCGAAATGCGCAAGGTTCAGGCCGCGTGTATGGCCACGGTCGGCCAAGTCGGCAATGTCGACCACGAGAACATCAGTGTCGGAAAAGCAGGGCGCGCCCGCTGGAAAGGTCGGAGACCTCACGTGCGCGGTGTCGTCATGAATCCGGTCGATCATCCTCATGGCGGTGGCGAAGGGAAGTCCGGTCAGGGAAATCCGCACCCCGTGTCGCCCTGGGGGCTGCCGACGAAGGGCTATAAGACACGGAACAATAAGCGAACGGAGAAATTCCGGATCGCGCGACGCAAGTAGGAGACGGCAATGCCTCGCTCAGTCAGCAAGGGCCCCTTTGTGGACAGTCATCTGCTCAAGAAGGTGGAGCAGATGAACCAGACGAAAGAGCGGAAGATGATCAAGACGTGGTCTCGACGGTCAACTGTCGTGCCGGACATGATCGGCCACACGTTCGCCGTCCACAACGGGAAGAAGTTTATCCCCGTCTTCGTCACGGAGAATATGGTGGGGCATAAACTCGGGGAATTCGCGCCGACCCGATTCTTTAAGGGACATGGACAGGCCAGAACCGAGAAGGCGGTGCCGCTGAAGTAGGACGTGATGTGTCAACAGCCGATCGTCACTCGCGGGAACTGAACATATCCTTTTACCGCATGACATAAGACGGTTGACGGTCGACGGAGCGTGGAAATGGCTGAAGCAAGAGCAGTGCTGAGATTTGTCCGGGTCTCGCCGAGAAAAGCTCGGCCGGTGATCGACATGATTCGAGGACAAGAGGTGCCGAAGGCGCTAGCCATGCTCAAGCACACTCCTCGCGCGGCTGCCAAGGTGGTGGAGAAGCTGCTGCGTTCCGCCGTGGCCAACGCCGAGCAGAAGGAGCTGGGAGACAGCGACTCGCTCCGGATTGCCGAGGCCTATGTGGACGGGGGGCCGACCTACAAGCGGTTTAGGGCCAGGTCCATGGGGCGCGCCAATTCCATACACAAGCGCACGAGTCACATTACGATCGTCGTCGAAGCGCCGGCCGTGTCTGCCGGTGAGAAATAATCGGACCTGTCTGACCTGAAACAGGGAGACATATGGGACAGAAGACGCATCCGGTTGGCTATCGAATCGGCTATACCTACACCTGGAGCTCCCGCTGGTTTGCGGGTAAGGAATTTGCCCGATTGCTGCACGAGGACATCCGCATCAGGAAGATGGTCAAGGACAAACTCTATCACGCGGGCGTGGCGAAGGTGGAGATCGAGCGCTCGGGTGATCAGACTCGCGTGATCATCCATACGGCCAGACCCGGCATCATCATCGGACGCAAAGGCGCGGAAGTCGACAAGTTGAAAGCCTCCTTGGAAAAGCAATACGGCGGGCAGGTGTATATCAACGTCAAAGAGATCAAGAAGCCGGAGTTGGACGCCCAGCTCGTGAGCGAGAACGTCGCCATGCAGTTGGAAAAGCGCGTGGCGTTCCGCCGGGCGATGAAGCGCAGCGTGCAGTCAGCGCTTCGGCTTGGTGCCCAGGGGATCAAAATCATGGTCGCCGGACGCCTGGGCGGAGCGGAAATCGCCAGAACCGAGTGGTATAGGGAAGGCCGCGTCCCTCTCCACACGCTCCGTGCGGAAGTGGACTTTGGGTTTGCGGAAGCGCACACGACGATGGGGCAAATCGGCGTGAAGACGTGGATCTATAAAGGCGAAATCATGCCAGGTCAAGCGCAAAAGCCTGAACTCGGCCTTGAGCGGCGAGTGGTGTAAGGAGCACGGCACGAGTGTTAGCTCCGAAGAAAGTCAAGTTCCGCAAAATGCAAAAGGGGCGGATGCGCGGGAAAGCGTATCGCGGGGGCGACATCACGCTCGGTGAGTACGGCTTGAAGGCTATGGAGCCAGGCTGGATCACCAGCCGACAGATCGAAGCCGCCCGGATCGCCATCACGCGCTACGTCAAGCGAGGCGGGCAGGTGTGGACGCGGATTTTTCCCGACAAGCCGATCACCAAAAAACCAGCCGAAACACGTATGGGCAAGGGGAAAGGGAACCCGGAATATTGGGTGGCGGTCGTCAAGCCCGGCCGCATCCTCTATGAAATGGACGGCGTGACGCCCGAGATTGCGCACGAGGCCTTCAGGTTGGCGGCCCATAAGCTGCCGATCACCACGCGCGTCGTCAAGCGCGGGGAGTTGTAGGCGATGCCGGTGGACTTGAAAGAGTTGAGACAGCTGTCGGCCCCGGAATTGGCGGAAAAAGAAAAGCAGCTCAGGCAGGAGTTGTTCAACCTCCGCTTCCAACTCGGCACCGGTCGACTAGAAAACCCCATGCAACTCCGGAAAGCCAGGCGCGACCTGGCCCGTCTTAAGACCGTTCTGCGGCAGTTGGAGCTGAGCCAGGAGCGTGCCTCCTCGGAAGGCAAGAGGTGACCGGTATGGGACAAGCAGCGGAACCACGCCACGAGTGGGTCGGCAAGGTCGTCAGCAACAAGATGAACAAGACGGTGGTGGTCGCCGTCGAACGATCGGTCATACACCCCATGTACCGCAAGGTGCTCCGTCGGGTGACGAAACTCAAGGCGCATGACGAGCAGAATCAGTGTCAGATCGGAGACCGAGTACGGATGATAGAAACGCGGCCGATCAGCAAGGAAAAGCACTGGCGGGTCGTTGAAATCCTCGAAAAGGGTAGGCCGGAGTAAGAGAAGACGGTCAGCCAGTAGGGCCCGTTTCGTCAGTGAGGTCCGCCAGGCCGAGAATTTGTTGATAGCCGAGTTTCTCAGACCAACGGGCTCGATCGGCGCAACACAGAGAACGGGTTTAACGACGTCTGAGGACGCGCATGATTCAGAACTACACCTACATGGATGTCGCGGACAATTCCGGCGCCAAGCAGGTGATGTGTTTCCACGTGCTGGGCGGCTCCAAGCGCCGCTATGGGTCGCTCGGTGATGTCGTGGTGGTGACGGTCAAAGAAGCCATTCCACAGGCTGCCGTTAAGAAGGGCGATGTGAGTCGGGCGGTAATCGTCCGGACGACCAAGGGCG
>CAZZPI010000232.1:0-4809 GCA_964655865.1 uncultured Nitrospiraceae bacterium | reverse complement strand
TCCCGGTGATCTTGACGCTCGTAACGTGTTGCCGATGTCCTTTGGTGCGGCGATAGTTTTTCCGCCGCCGCTTCTTGAAGATCATGATGGATCTGGTCCGGTTTTGCCGGACGATTTCGCCGGTCACGCGAGCACCGGCCACGGTGGGTTGTCCGACCAACACGCCGCCGTCCCCATGCACGAAACGGACTTGGTCGAAGGTCACCGTTCCTCCGACGTCACCGGGGAGCCGCTCGACCTGCACCACACCTCCCGGCTCGACTCGGTACTGCTTCCCTCCTGTTTCAACGATCGCGTACATGTGCTGAAGTCCTCTCTATGAAGGATAACTCATCTAACACAGGCCTTTGCATTGAGTCAAGGCACGGTGAGAATGTGTGTCTCATCCGGTTTGCTTGACCGTTCTCGAAAGGCACTGCTATAGTTCGACTAGCGATCGAAACCGCCCGATTCATTCCGACTGATTGCGAGGACGAGGGGCCATGCTTGAGCCGAGTCAATACATTTGGATGAACGGGAAATTCGTCGACTGGGCCGACGCCAAAGTGCACATCCTGACCCATTCGCTCCATTACGGGTTGGCGGCGTTCGAAGGCATCCGGTGTTACAAGGGCAAGCAGGCGTCCGCCGTCTTCCGTCTGCCGGAACATGTGGATCGCCTCTTCGAATCGGCCCACATCGGCATGATGCCGATCCCCTACGACAAGAAACAAGTGATGGAAGCGATCCTCGAAACGGTGCGGAAGAATCGGCTGGAGGCCTGTTATATTCGCCCTTTGGTTTATATCGGATACGGATCGATGGGGGTGCATCCGGGGGATAATCCGATCCAACTCGCTATTGCTGCATGGCGGTGGGGGGCCTACCTCGGCGAGGAAGCCTTGACAAAAGGTATGCGGGCCCGCGTCTCTTCCTTCACACGACACCACGTCAACGTGTCCATGACGCGTGGGAAGATCTCCGGCTACTACGTCAACTCCATCTTTGCGAAGCGGGAAGCTAAAGCGGACGGGTACGACGAGGCGATCCTGCTCGATCCGGAGGGCTATGTCTCTGAAGGCACGGGAGAGAATATCTTTATCGTGCGCCGCGGCCGGATCAAGACCACACCGCTGACGTCGATCCTCGAGGGGATTACGCGTAACTCCGTGATCGAGCTCGCAAGAGAACGCAACATTCCGGTCGAGGAAGAACGGTTTACACGCGACGAGATGTACGTCGCGGACGAGGTCTTCATGACCGGCACCGCGGCCGAGCTCACGCCGGTACGCGAGATCGATAATCGCACGATCGGAACCGGCAAACCAGGTCCCGTCACCCTCACCCTCCAGAACGCCTTCTTCAGCATCGTGCGGGGCGAAGACCGCTCGCACGATGCGTGGCTCACCCGCGTCTGAGCGGTCCACCCTCCTCCTTTTTTTCGAAATCGGCCAGGTTCGAGGACTGAGCGCAGCGCAGACGTGTGCCTCGCTGCGTACGTGAGTGGATACCACGGAGCGATCGCTGATGGAGTCTAGTGCGCGGTGCCTTCGCTCGGGGAGGAGTGCTCCGTGCTTCCCTGCTTCTGATCGGCAGGAGGAGTCGGTGTTGCCTCGGCCGGCTTCGTGGGGGTCGTTTGTTTCTGGTTCAAGTCGATGACGGTGGAAGAGAATGTCCGTTCTTGCGCGAGCTTCGTCAGCGTGAGTGAGGTCAGCATGAACACGCAGGCGGCGACGACGGTAAACTTGCTCAAGAAATTTGCGGGGCCTCGGCTGCCGAACACGGTCTGCGAAGAGCCGCCGAACGCTGCCCCGATCTCTGCGCCTTTTCCCGACTGAAGAAGAATCGCGCCGATCATGAGGAAGCACGCGATCAAATGGATGACGACCACGAATGTGTACAGCATAATGAACCTTATCAGCCTATTCTGTCGAGCTGCGCTCGATGCGGGAGGGGGCCCGAACCAACTCCCCTCTCGCACCCGCTCTACTACGCCTCGGCGATTGCGGCGATCTTAACAAAAGCCTCGGGATCGAGACAAGCGCCGCCCACCAACGCGCCGTCGACGTCCGGGACGGCGAGAAACCCGGCAACGTTTTGGGGCGTCACGCTTCCTCCATATAAGATGCGGAGCGTTTGGGCCGCGTCGTCTCCCCACTGCTTGGCGATCAGCCCACGAATGAGCTGATGGACCGCCGAAGCCTGTTCAGGAGCGGCGGCTCGTCCCGTGCCGATCGCCCAGATCGGTTCATAGGCGATCACCACCCGCTGGATCGCATGAGCGGAGCAGTCGCCGATTCCCCGTTCCACTTGAGTGGTCACCACCTCTTCAGTCCGATCGGCCTCGCGTTCCGCCAACGACTCCCCGACGCACACAATGGGGAGCACCTCATGGCGCAAGGCGGCTTTGACCTTCTTGGCCACGGTTTCGTCCCGCTCTCCGAACCACTGGCGCCGTTCTGAGTGGCCGATGATGACGTGGCGACACCCGAGATCCTTCAGCATGGGAGCCGACACCTCTCCCGTAAACGCGCCCTGATCTTCCCAGAACACATCCTGGGCGGCCAGCAGTACATGGTCCGATTGGCTAAGGGCGTCGCGGACGGCTTGGAGAGCGGGAAAGGGCGGGGCGACGACGAGCTCCGCGCGCCGATTTTTCGGCAGGGTCTCCTTGAGATGCTCGATGAAGGTTCTTGCCTCGGAAGGAGTCTTGTGCAGTTTCCAGTTGCCGACGATTAATCTAGTACGCACGAGGTTCTGTAGCCGATTATGGCCCGGCGCGGTGAAAGCCGATCATGCCTGTCGATCGGGGAGGGCAGCAAGGCCGGGGAGCGTCTCCCCTTCGAGCAGCTCCAGCGCGGCGCCGCCTCCCGTGGAGATGAAGGAAATATTTTCCGACTCGCCGGCCCTGTGGACGGCGTCCGCCGTCTCGCCTCCGCCGACGATGGTCAGGGCATACGCATCCGCCACGGCATGGGCCATCGCCAGAGTGCCGCGGGCATAGGCGTCGTTTTCGAACACGCCCATCGGACCGTTCCACAGGATGGTCTTGGCGTTTTGGACCGCTTCGGCGAACAGTTTGACCGACGCGGGGCCGATGTCGAGCCCGTACCAGCCCTTTGGAATTTCTTGGACGGGAACGATCTTGCTTTCGGCGCCCGGGTCCCGCGAGGCGGCGACGACACAATCTACCGGGAGATAGAACTTCACTCCACGCGAGAAGGCGTGCTCTTGGACCCCCTTCGCGAAATCCAGCATGTCGTTCTCGACCAGCGAGTTCCCGATCTCTAACCCCATCGCTTTGAGAAAGGTGAACGCCATGCCGCCGCCGATGATGACCTTGTCCACTTTCTTGCCGAGGTTTTCGATGACCCCGATCTTTCCCGACACCTTCGCGCCGCCGAGGATGGCCACGAAGGGGCGAACGGGGTTCTCCACCGCGCCTTCGAGATACTCGATCTCTTTCTTGAGCAGATAGCCTGCTGCCGCTTCTTTCACGAACTTCGTAATGCCGACCGTGGAGGCATGTGCCCGGTGCGCGGTGCCGAAGGCATCGTTGATGTACACATCCGCCAGCGACGCCAATGCCTTCGAGAAGGCGTCGTCGTTCTGTTCTTCTCCCGGGTGGAACCGAAGGTTTTCCAACAAAAGGACATCACCGGGTTTCATCTTGTTGACGAGATTCTCCACCGCGTGACCGATGCAATCCGGTGCAAAGACCACTTCTTTTCCAAGAAGACGTCCCAGGCGCCTGGCGACAGGGGCTAAGCTGAACTTGGGGTCAAACTTACCCTTCGGACGTCCGAGGTGTGAGCAGAGGATGGCCTCCGCTCCCTCATCCACGACACGGTTGATCGTCGGTAAGGTGGCGCGGATGCGGCTGTCGTCGGTGATCTGGAGGGAATCGTCCAGGGGCACGTTGAAGTCGGCTCGAATGATGACTCGCTTCCCGTAGAGATGGAGGTCTTCGATCGTTTGTTTGCGCAGATTCATGCAAGCTCCGCGTGACGGTCCTCAATGTCGTGAACAGATGTGTATCCCGTAAACTGAAAGTCGGTCGACAGCAGCGTTCCCGGTCAGGCCCTTTTTCCGATGAACTTGATCAGGTCGCGGACTCGGCAAGAATAACCCCATTCGTTGTCGTACCAGGCCGTCACCTTGACCAGCCGCTTCTCGATCACCGTGGTGAGGGGGGCATCGACCGTCGCCGAATGATCGTCCCCCTTTTGATCGATCGACACGATGGGGTCGACTGAATACGCCAGGATCCCCTTGAGGGGACCTTCTGCCGCTTTACGGAACGCCTCATTGACGGAGGCCACGTCGCAATCTGTTTCCGTTTCGACCGTCAAATCGACCAGCGAAACGTTCGGCGTAGGCACCCGAATCGCCAGCCCGTCCATTTTCCCCTTGAGCTGCGGCAGGACCAAATGCAGCGCTTTGGCCGCGCCGGTGCTCGTCGGGATCATGGACATCCCGGCGGCGCGCGCACGCCGAAGATCCTTGTGCGGCAGGTCCAGCAGTTGCTGATCGTTCGTGTAGGAATGGATGGTCGTCATCACGCCGTGCTTGATGCCGAAGTTGTCGAGAAGGACTTTGGCCACGGGCGCCAGACAATTGGTGGTGCACGAGGCGTTGGAGAGAATATGGTGTTCCTTGGGCTTGTACATCTGTTCGTTGACTCCAAGCACGATCGTCATGTCGGGATCCTTGGCCGGCGCCGAGATGATCACCGTCTTGGCTCCCGCCGAGAGGTGCTTTCCCGCGGACTCGCGGTCCGTAAAGCGACCGGTGGATTCGATGACAATGTCCACGCCGAGAGTCTTCCAA
>CAZZPI010000231.1:0-4827 GCA_964655865.1 uncultured Nitrospiraceae bacterium | reverse complement strand
CGGCGGCTGGAGGCTCACGGCGCCGCGCAAGGCCTCCTCGGCGCCGCGGAGGTCGCCGGCAAGCTCCAGCGCCGCAGCGACGCCGCGGCAGCCGCGCGGCGAGCCGGCGGCGAGGCGGAGGAGCTGCCGGAAGCCGCGCCGCTGGTTCTGCTCACGGACTACAAGCTGCCGGACCAAGACGGTCTGTCGCTGCTGAAAGAGGCGGCCCGGCGCGATCACCAACTCATGGTGATCGTCATGACGGGGTATGGTGACGTCGATCTTGCGGTCAAGGCGCTCAAGCTGGGCGCTTCCGATTTCCTGACCAAGCCGCTCCAGCGCGATTTGATACTTGCGAGCGTCGGCCGACTCTTCGAGCTCCATCGCCTACACCACGAAAACGCCGTGTTGAAGCGCGCCGCGCTGGGTGCCGTCGGGATCCGGTTGAGACCACCGACCTTGGCGGATTTCGGTCGTGGCGACGCCGGCCCTGAGCCCGAGAAAGGGACTGAATTCGAGCGCGGGGTCCGGGAAGGGGAACGGCGCGCGGCCGAACGAGACGCGGCATCCCATCGCGCGGCTGTCACCCTGTTGACCGACATCACTCGTCGCTTGGAAAGCACCTGGGACTCGTTGCATGCGCGGATCGGAGAGGATATCGCCGCCCTCGCGCTGTCCCTCGCCGAACAAATCGTTCGGGAATCGTTCCAGGAACGGCGGGAGCGCGTCGTCGAACAGCTCAAGACCGCCCTCGCCCACGTGCCCGATGCACGAGTCATCACTATCATCGTCCATCCCCTCGATATTCCACTGCTGGAGGCGGCGCGGGAGGCGATTGCGGCTGATCGCAAGGGCTCGATTCGGTTCGAATTCCACGGCGACGCCTCGATCTCACAGGGAGGGTGTCTCGTCAAAACGGAAACCCGAGTGGTGGACGCCACGCTTGAAACGCAGTTGTCGCGACTCGGCGACGTTCTCCGGAAAAGGAAGCACCGTGCCGGCTGCTGAATCGATCGGGTACTTCAACCCCATCGCCGTTCGTGGGCGAGTGGCGCAAGCCCTCGGTATCGTCCTCGAGGGCTATGGCCCCATGACCGCCGTGGGAGAATTGTGCACAGTGACCAGGGAGGACGGGTCGGAGCCCTTGTTGGCGGAGGTCGTCGGATTCCGAGGGGATCGCGTGTTGTTGATGCCGCTCGGCGATATGGCCGGGATCGGGCCGCACAGCGAACTGACCATGACGGGCGAAGCTCCGCGGGTGGCGGTCGGTCCCCAGTTGCTCGGGCGCATCTTGGACGGCCTCGGCCAGCCCATCGACACCGGCGCTCCGGTCATCGGGAGCGAGACGTCCTATCCCCTTCATGCCGCGCCGCCCAGCCCCTTGGCCCGCGCGAGAATCACGCAGCCGTTGGACCTGGGCGTGCGCGCGCTCAACGCCCTGCTGACCTGCGGCCGCGGACAAAAGATCGGCATCTTTGCCAGTTCGGGCGTCGGTAAGAGCGTCCTCTTGGGCATGATCAGCCGCTACACACGGGCCGACGTGAACGTCATCGCGCTCATCGGCGAACGGGGACGGGAAGTCAGAGAATTCCTCGATCGGGATCTTGGTCCGGAGGCCTTGAGGCGATCGGTCGTCGTCGTCGCGACATCGGATCAACCTCCGCTCGTTCGCATTCGGGGAGCGCTACTGGCCACCGCGATCGCGGAGTACTTTCGGGACCAGGGACGACACGTGCTGCTCATGATGGATTCGTTAAGTCGACTCGCATACAGTCAGAGGGAGATCGGTCTGGCGGTCGGGGAGCCCCCCACGACGCGCGGGTATCCCCCCTCCGTGTTCGCCTTATTGCCGAAACTCCTCGAACGGGTAGGAACCAGCGTGGGACCCGGGTCCATCACGGGCCTCTACACCGTGCTCGTGGACCCGGACGACGCAGCCGATCCCATCGGCGAAACGGCGCGATCGGTCCTGGATGGACACATCGTCCTCTCACGCGACTTGGCCGCGCGCAATCACTACCCCGCGATCGATCTCCTCCAGAGTGCCAGCCGGGTCATGCGGGATGTGATTTCCCCGGCTCACCAAGCGGCCGCCCGCACGATCGTCGATCTGACGGCCACATACCGCCAGTCGGAGGACCTGATCGCGATCGGAGCCTATAAACCGGGTGCCGATCCCCGGCTCGATAAGGCCGTAGCGGCCCATGACCGGATCGAGGCCTTTCTCCGGCAAGACATCGATGAGCAGGTCGAGTTCGCCGCCTCGGTGCGATCGCTGATCGACCTGGCGGAGGCCGTCGGATGAATGGACGCGCGCTCACCCGGTATCGTGAACGGCTTGAAGAGGCGGTGCGGCAGGAGCTTGTCCGCTTGACCCAAGACGTCGCACGGGCGGAAGGCGAGCTGGCGTCGTTGCAGTCGCGATTCGACGCGATCGCGATCGAGTACCTGCGAGACGCGCACAAGGGCATGACGATCCAGCAGGCCCAGGCTCATTACGCTGCGCTGGAAGCCGTCGCGTCGGCGCGCGAGCTGGCGACAAAGGCGCTCAGCGCCCTGCGACACGCCCAGGACGGCAAGCGGGAAGAGCTGGGGGAAGCCTCCCGAGAACGAAAGCGGATGGCCAAGCTGCTCGAACGTGCGCAACAAGAACGGCGGACGAAGCTTGCGAGAGCGGAACAGCTCGCGCAAGACGAAGCGGCCCAGCGCCGCCGCGGCTAACCTTATGAGCCGGACGATGAATCGGAAAGCGAGACCTCTTCGGCCTCATTTCTCCCAGATTGGGGGCCTCGCGAGCCTCCTCCTGTCAACGCTCTCAGGAGGGACTCTCCACACGGCGCTCGCCGTCCTGGTGTTCCTTGTCCTCTCGTTGACGATGAGTTATGGCCCAGCGCGTCTTTTGGAGGCCTCATCCGATGTCCGGAAGTCGCCGGTTCCAGCCGCTCGATCCACTGTCACGCAGCCGCCCTCCGCCCCGTCCGGTGAAACCACGGCAGAACTGCTGGACCAGGTGGACGAGTCGCATCGGATCGGCCGACCGGCAGGGCAGGGACCGGCGATAGAGTCTCCGCGGGAAGTTCTTCTGATGCTCGATCAGCGCAAGCGAGACCTGGATCGCCGGGAGCAGGAGGTACGGGTCGCGGAAGGACGTCTCCTGACGTTAAAGGCCGAGTTGGAAGAGATCCTCACCAAATACGAAAAACTTGTTGAGACGACGGAAAAGCGCCGAAAAGAGGCCAAGGACAAGCAAGACAAGGCGAACAATCCACGGACGGGCCCTGACACCAAAGCGGCCGCCGATCCCAAGAACATCCATCAAGCCCAGCTTGTGAAGATTTATGAAGCGATGCCGCCCGAAGAGGCAGCCGCCCGTCTCGAGAAAATGCCGGACCGGAAAGCCGTCGAACTCCTCCGGTTGCTCAAAGGGAAGACTGCGGGGGCCATACTCTCCGTCGTGAAAGCGGACCGCGCGGCCCGTCTGACCGAGCAACTGTTGACCACTCCGTAAACGGCAACTTCGTTTTCTCCTACTGCACTTCTTGCCGTGACGCTGCAAATTCTTCCGCGCTGCTCGCCGGCGGTCCGTTCAGTTCGGCGAAAAATCTCATGCATTCCGTCCTCGGTGCGCGGTTGACCCTTGGCATGCCACTTGAAGAACATGGAAACGATTCGAACTGAGGGGCCGACACCTTTGCCGGAGCTCACGTGCAAGCTGAAGCTGTATTCATAGACCGAATCGGTGGATCGGGAGACGGCACCCTATCGAGCGCGCCCCCTTCCCCTCAAGCCGATGCGGCTTCGACCGACGCAGGCTTCTCGACTGTGTTGCGGAGTTGCACCGATCCCCACGGAGGACACCCTTCTTGCGATGAACCTCTCGTCGATTCTGTCTCCACCTGCCAGGCGGACGCAACGACTCTCCTCCCTCTCATCACCGTCGCGTCCGCCTCGCTGAGCGGCAGCTTGTCTTGGTCACCACCCCAGCCTGCCTCTGGAAGCCTTGCTCGCATCCCGGAGCCGGCGAGCGATTCCCATGCACAGGGAGTCATGCCTCAGCCTGCGGTGTCGATTACGCCTCTCGGATTACCACTCGCTCTTGGGTCGGCACTCAAGGCGATACCGGCCGAAGCCCGATCGACAGACGGTGTTCTCGATGGGGTGCCGGGTCAATCGGATCCGAGCGAGTTCTTCACCGCAACGAGCACCGCCACGACGCGAACGGATGGACCCCTCACGGCTGACCACCCGCTTATGGAGCAGGCCTCGCGGCCGGCTCCTATCAATGGATCATCGACACAGGACGCGTCGCCCCAACAGAGACCAGAACCGCCACTGGAACCGACGGCTCATGGCGAAGGTCCGGATGATGTGGCGTCCGTAAGCATGTTGTCTGTCGCCAGTAAAGCGACCGAATCTGGCGTTGCTTCCCTCACATCATCGCCGCAGGGCATGAACGGCGATGAGCTTCTCGATCGCCCAACCGGCTTGGCAATGACACAACTGGGCGGGAAGATGGCGATCGAACACGCGGACCGTGGTCGACAGATCGCTGATGGCACGCCGATGCTCCACGGCGCCGGAGAGAGGGAGTTCAATCATCCAGAATCGCCAAACCAAGAAAACCAAGAGGTCCTCCATGAGCAGGCCGCACGCCGAGTGCCATCCGAAAGTGAACAACAATCGGGCACGACGACGCAGACCAGGGGAGCCATCGCCGACTGGGCTGTTCCCTCTCACCCTCAGCCCCCTGAGACCGGTCGGACTTCGGACCAGCCTGAGCCTCCTTCTCCGCCGGCGGGGAGGACCATGCCGACACGAGACGCTATGGGCCACTCCCTTGAAGCGATC
>CAZZPI010000230.1:0-4877 GCA_964655865.1 uncultured Nitrospiraceae bacterium | reverse complement strand
GTAGGCCGTAAGAGCGTCAGCCGCCAAGTTAGGCAGCGATTCGATGACACGTTTCACCCAGTCGCGTTCTCGTTCTGTCAGGTTCGCATAGTGAAACGCCAGAGCCGACTGCAAAGTTGACTCTGGCAGAGACAGCACGTCAGTCATGGATCTGTCAGCAAGCGTATCCATGCCGGCTAAGACTGGGAAGCCGAACATGTATTCTTTACCTTCTGCTTCAAGCTCACCGATCATGTTGGGTGATGGGATGTCAGACCTCTGCAGGGCAGCGACAAATCCGTCTAGAGCAGTTGCAGCGATCTCTGGGGTCGTAAATGCCGTCAGCCGATCCCTGGGCGGCAACTCGCTATCCACTTCGTAGAAAAGTCCAAAGTAGGCCTTTGCCAAATATACAAGTGCGTTTGTCGGTGCTCCGGACCGGATTGCCTCAAGTTGTTGCGAGATTTGCTGTATGCGGAGTGCTCGTTGCGCCTCCTCTTTATGCTGCCGTGCCTTTCGCCGCCTGGCGTCTTCTCGGCGCCGAGACGGAATATCCCAGCAGAGCTCAGTTTGTAGAAGACGACGAAACCGGGGATTGTGATCTGTGAACTCGAACAGCTCCTCAAGTGTCAGGCCATCCGCCCTTTGCAAGCGCGTGCTACCTTGTACCGCTTCGCGGAAAAGGAATTCAGCTCGTTCTGGATTCGACTCCTGCTCTGCCAACTGGAGTAACCATCGGTGGAATCCCTCTGGAGGGGCGACGTTATAAAGGCGTTGCCAGAAATCATGTGCCTCAAGTCGTGGTCTCTCGAAGGGAGTGACAGAAAGCCAGTGGCGGAACAGTCCCTGAACCACGGCGGGGTGAGACCCCAGCCAGTCTCGAATAGATTCCGTTTCCTCCCGATCCGACACAGGATGGCCGTATTGATCGAGGACCTTCTCTAACCAGTCATAAAGCCGAGCAGCTGGTGCAGTTTCCCCATGATGGCGGAGTATCTGAAGGATCAAGCGGCCGAAGAAATCTCTCCAGATAAGATGATGATGCGGACTTCCAGCCATCCTCATGGCATCAATCCCCGACAAGAGCAAGGGGAGGTTCTGAGGGTTGGTCAGACGGACGAGATCATGTGCGACGAACATCGTGTATGAATTGACATGATGTTCGTCCTCCTGGACCAGATACCTTCCTACCTCATGAGGTCCAACGGTTGCTGGATAAAGCGCATAGAGCAATTTCCCTCGTAACCGATGATGCTCATCGAGAACCCGGCCCTCATGGATATCGTCGAGGAGCACCCGAAGAATACGGCGGTCGTCCGGACGAACGTAAATGAAGGCTTCAACCGCAGATACACGTGCCCCCTCGAACCGCGTGTGGTCGCGCACAATCTGGTGAAGGTCATCGCCTAGTTCGGGCAGTGGAGGGCCATGCTCTAGGGCATCAAGGACACAACCCAGTAACTGTGGAGGCTCCGTCTGATCACACAAGATCCTCCGGAAGTCCGGTGTCAGGTTGGGTGAAACCAGAGCACCGAATGGTTCAGCAGACCAATTCTCTACGCGGAAGCCTGGAATCCTTATTGCGAGATCGCGAAGACTACCAATCAGCATCCGTCTGCCGGAGGCCGAAAGTCTGGCAGCTTCGCCGTACAGAACGATCCCAAGTGGGTCTCGACGAATCAACGTGGCTGACTCCTCTTCGCACAAGCACGGGAGCCAGGCATAAATCCCACGCAGTTCGGCCAGTGATCCGCCGTCGTACCCTGTGATAAGCGCCAATATACGCTTTAGCGGAAGACCCGCGCGTAGGCGATCGACGAGGAAGTGTGCCGCCAGATACTCCGCTACGGTTCGGTGGACTGGTGTGACGCGACCCCTTCCGTCTGCGCGGAACACCCGTCGCCTGAGGACCGTGGACAGTGCATCTTGATCATCCCCCAATTCACCAAAGTAGGGGTAGTCCGAATCGGCATCCTGAGGAAATACCGATAGTCCCTTGGTGCCTCCGCAAAGATGAATTGCGCACAGGTATCCTGCAGCATTGAGAAGACGATCCGT
Organism: uncultured Nitrospiraceae bacterium; assembly: GCA_964655865.1. GTDB lineage: Bacteria > Nitrospirota > Nitrospiria > Nitrospirales > Nitrospiraceae > JBBIJI01. Next base: position 2,840 of record CAZZPI010000230.1, on the reverse strand, counting down.
CGGGATATAGGCAGGCTGCCCTTGCAGATGTTTCGGATTTGTCTCCTGCAGGAGGCGTTCGCAGGCTTTCTGGTATAGATCGGCCCGTGCGGCTGGCCATACTCCATCCCGGGCCACCTCTACTATCAATTTCAGGGTTTGCGGATTCCGGAGGAGCGGGTCGATGCCACGCAGCTTGGCCTGGGCTAGGAAGTCGGCAGGGTCACTGAGTACGTCACAAGCAATGCTGATAATGTTCTCATCCGAGAGAGGCTCAAGGCGCAATACTAAGACGTTGCCGTCGGGCGAAACCACGCGCAGTCGCTCTATCTCCGACCCTCCGTACCAGTCTGCAGCCCGGCAGGACAACCGGTACCGAGGCCGTTTCAGTTCATCGAGCTTTCCACGGATTCGGTCGAGAGTTCATCGCCCATCCTCAGTTTTGGACCGTTGCTCATCCAAACCATCCAGGTAGAGTGTCTTCCCCTCCCACTGGTTCGCCTGCGAAGCCAAGAAGTCGCGAACGGGAACGAACACAGAATTTGGTTCGGCTACCGCAGCCTTATGAAAGCTCGCCGTCTTGCCCGATCCTGGGTCACCAAGAACGATGATCGCGTGGTGCGCGCGAAAATCTAAGAGTGGCTTCGGAGTGTCTCTGAAGCTTTCTGGTTCTGGGTGCACCTGTGTGAAGAAGCGTTCAACGATGGGCATATCTTCTCTGCAGAAGGGCCAAGAGTAAGTTCTGGGTCTGTTAAGAATCCGACGCTACCACTTGCAACCGACACGGTCAACGGTCTCAGGAAGGAAGTCGACTGTACAACACTGAAATTGTGACAGGCTGGATTGAAGACAGAATGATGGGGGCATTCGCCTTTTTGGGTCACGGCAGAATCCGTTGCCCCAAAAACTGAGAATGCCTCCGGTTCTTTCCATACGCGAGGGGAGACCATCCCCTCATGTGGGGAGATGTGCAGTGGAAGTCGATGGAAGGAAGGAGCAATGCGACAGAGCGCTTTATAAGTAGAGCAGTTGGTTCACTACCTCTTCAGCGGTGAAGCGATTGAGGAGAGTCATGATGCGGCGGGCGATGTCGAAGTCCGAGGCGCGACGATTCGCGATCAGGATACCCGCAGGAGGCTGCTGCTTCCGTAGCGCTTCTGCGTGGAGGAGTTCGTAGTCGACACGATTGTGGGTAAGGAGGGTCAGCCGATGTGTCGTGGCATAGCGGAGTTGTGCCACGTTAGAGCTACCCAGGTCCTGAGCGTCATTCGTGGTGAGTACTTCGAATCCGTGCGAACGCAGCAACTGAGCAACGAACACGGAGACATCTTCGTCAAGATAGAGGCGAATGAAGAGCGAGCCGTCGCTCACCGGAGGCGGGGATGGATCTGCTCGTCGGACACGCGCTGGCGCTGGATGTCTTCATCAATGACGCTGCGCTGTTCCTGATAGTAGCTGAGCGCGTCGAATACCTGCGCGAGGGTGAGGTGGGGGAGCCGGACAACGATCTCTTCGGGAGCGATCCCGAACTTCCACAATTCGGCGATGGCTCGTACCGGCGTCCGCGTCCCGGCAACGATGGGAGCACCGTGGAGAATCTCGTCGGTACAGACAATATAGGGATGGCGCGTAGCCGTCGTCATGTTCTGTCGCCTTCAGTGATAAATTGCTAGGGCCAGCCTACAAGAGCATTGATGAGAAGTCAATTTGACGCCCTGTCCCGTCCGCGTCTCCGCGAGAAAACTTCTCTTTGATGCGCCCGGCCGGTTTCATTTTAAGAAAGAAACGAAGGTGGATGTTCTGAATCTTGGTCGCGCCATGAACCACCGCTTTGAGGTAATTCAGGGATACGCGTCTCCCCCTCCTCACGGTTTTTCCCTTAAGCCTAAGCCGCAGCGAACTACTGCCCTCCGCAAGGCTGGCTGGCGTGATCCCACCTGCGGGCGTCCAACGGTATAAACGGTATGAATGCTCCTTCCGCGCTTGCTCGCCTCTTCCCTGTCCGGGACTGACACCCGCGTTGGCTCTACTGCGGCCGTCGAGGGAGCACCAAACAGAACTTGTTCGACCCGGAGCGGTCTCCACGCTTCTCCGCGACGGGATAACTTCTAGATTCTTCCATCGATTTGGTCCCAGGGTGCGGCCTCCGGGAGCAAAGAGCCAATGCGGATGCCAGTCCACCAACCTCTTGTGTGCGGCCTCCGCGAGCGAAAGGGACCTACCAACCTGGCCTGCCCACCAAGCAACCTCCCATTGACAGCTTCCCCCTGACTCGGTAAGATGCACTCGCCTTTAATGCCCATCCCGTGAGGTGGGCAAGGAGAGTAAATGCAGACCGCCACAATAGCGGTCCGACCCCAGCGGACCTTCTCACCGGAGCCAGGGTGGGAAGGTTTTTTTTTGGCCTCAGGATGTTGAAAAAGTCTGCCAGCCGGGTACCCGTTGCTGTTAAGTTGCAACGGGTGATCGCATCGCTCAAATCCTCCACGTACGGCAAAGAGTACGCGTCGGCCTTTCGCTCGCTGCGGCCTCGTCGTGGAGTAGCGCGTCTTGGCGCGCTGGGGCTGGGTGGGTGAGAAGGTTAGCCTTTTTGAACATCCTGGACATCAAGCTCTATGGCGACGGTAGGGATCGATAAACAACAAGAGCGCCTCGTCATGGACCAGGGGGATATCGCCCGGGCCTTGACCCGGATCGCTCATGAGATTCTCGAACGCAACAAAGGCACCGATCATCTGGCGATGGTCGGCATCCGTACCGGGGGCGTTCACCTGGCGCACCGGCTGGCGCGACGGATCAAGGAGATCGAAGGCACCGCGCCGCCGATCGGCGAGCTGGATATCACGCTCTACCGCGACGAC
>CAZZPI010000229.1:4072-4890 GCA_964655865.1 uncultured Nitrospiraceae bacterium | reverse complement strand
AGCCTCTGAGCGATGCGAGAACGCCGCTGGCGGACTTTTTCCGCATCCTGCTAGAAGATGAATCTGAAGGAGAGGGCGCCGGTGTGGAAGGTCGTCCGATACTCGCCGTTCACCGCTGCCCGCAGTCCTGTATTCCCCGTCACCACGCGATCTTCGTAAATGGCCGCCGCGTACGCGATGTCGACGCCGATCCCCTTTGGCTTCATCGAACCCACTCCGAAGTCGCCGCATCGCATCAACCCGAGCAACGAGCCACCTTCGTGGCACAAGAGCCCCACCCCGACGGACGGAATGTGCGAATTCGACGCGGGAATACCAGGATCAAAGGTCGCGTCCGGCATTTGATTCTGCTGTTGGCTGTATCCGGCCCGTAGAGCCAATTCCCATTGAGGCAGCCAGGCGGGCTGTAGCCAACGATATTCGGTCCCGATCAGGATGGTATAGCCGCTGCGCCAATTGAGCGGTTGATTGATGACGGAGCCCGTCGGACTGCAGACCGTCGAGCAGTGAATGTCCAAATCGCGATCGGAATTCCACCCCACATGTTCCACATCAAGCTCCAGTTTCCATTCGTGCGCACGGTCGCGTACCGGCCAAATGGCCACGCCACCGGAAAGGATCGGCGGCGCGACCAGAGTTGAGGTGGCATTGGCCACTCTGACTCCGTTGGAAAGCAGCTCTCCGCTCAACGGCAACGCCGCGCGGCTGCGATAGACGACCGCGACGTTGGCCAGCGGTTTGCCGTCGGCGTTGCGCAGCGCCGTGTACAGCAGGCTGACATTGAATCCCGCGGTCGTGCCTTTCCCGTTAAACTCCGT
>CAZZPI010000229.1:0-4062 GCA_964655865.1 uncultured Nitrospiraceae bacterium | reverse complement strand
CTTCGCTCCCGTCAGCGGCGAGATGGATTGTCGTTCAAGTTGCCCCTGCCCGAATTGTTGGGAAAAGGTGTAAATGTCCGCTCCTAACCCGAGCGACAAGGACTCGGAAAACTTATAGGCGATCGTCGGCTTGATATCGAACAGGGGCAGTGTCGCATAGGTGACGATGTTCCTGAGCGGGCCGTTTTCCGGATAACGGGTCAGCGAGCCGAACGGAACCGTGAGTCCGATCCCGACGGTCAAATCTCCCAGGGCGTTCACGCCGAGATCTTTGAGATTCGCGGTCAGGTAGAAATGCCCCGGCGGCGGCCACGCCACCGGACCGTACCGGTCTCCGACCGAGGTGGCACCGGTGCCGGCTTGAGTGAAACCCGTCGTCCCGCCGGCGAGCAGCGCTCCGAACATCACCTCCACGCCGTGGAGTTGAGTCATCCCGGCAGGGTTATAGTGGAGCGCGGAGGCATCGTCGGCTTGCGCGGCGAAGGCATTGCCCATTCCCGTCGCGGCGGCCCCCTGGCCCAAGATGCGCGGCACCTGGGCCTCGACATCCGCAGGCAGACACAGCGAGAGCCCGACGCAGGCGACGAAGATTGGACAGAAGCGGCTCCGGAGCCCATTTGCGCCGATTGCCAGCTGCCACAGCGCGTCGAACGGCATTCTGTCTCTTTCTCGTCGCCCAGAGAGGAAGCTCAGGGACGACACCGTTACGATTCTCTCCGCTCGATTGACCCGAACCAGGTATCCAGCACATGCTGGAGCTCCGCCAAGTCAAAGGGTTTTAGAACATAGGCCTGGGCACCCAGGCTGATCGCCTGCACGGCCAGTTGTTGTGTGCTCCACGCGGTCATGACCACGACCGGAACGTGCTCGTTCTCTTGCCGGATTCGCCGCAGCACTTCGATCCCGTCCACTTGCGGAAGACCGATATCCAATAAGACGCCGGTAAAGGCTTGGGTGCCGATCGCCTCCACCGCTTGCAGTCCATCGCCGAGAGTCTGGACCCCATAACCCAAGGCAGCCAAACGATCCGACAGCATCTTCTGCAGGTCGAGATCGTCATCGACCACGAGGACGCGCTTCGTCCCGAAATCCGATAGCTGCGGCCGTCCAGATTTGTCAGGAACGAAGGGAATCGTGAAGAAAAACTCCGCCCCCTGCCCTTCCCCGCTCTGCACCGTGATCGTTCCCCCATGCAATTCGACCAAAGTCTTTGTAATGGAGAGCCCCAACCCGAGTCCTTTCGGCCCTCCCTTCTGTCCCTGCATGACGCGAAAGAACGGGTCGAAGATTTTATCGAGACATTCGGGAGGAATGCCGGGGCCGGTGTCTCGGACGCGGATGCCCGCAAAGTACTCGTCTGCCGCCGAAGTCGTCACGATAATCTGTCCTCCGTCCGGCGTGAACTTGATCGCGTTCTGCACCAAATTCACCACGATCTGTATCAGGCGGTCTCGGTCCGCCCACACATGGGGCAACGACTCTTCGACGGAGGTTTCCAAGGTCTGCCGCTTAGCCTCCGCCAAAGGTCGGAGGTGCTCGGTGATCTCAGCCAGACAGGCGCCCAAATCCACGTTGGTAGGGAACAGCTCCAATCGGCCGGTTTCGACGCGCGTCCGGTCGAGCAGGTCCTCGATCATTCTGATCAGGCGGCCCTCGTTGTCGAGAATCCTCGTGAGATACACCCGCTGTTTCTCGGTGATGGGCCCCGTCAGGCCGTCCAACATGTTTTCGACAAACCCTTTCATCGAGGTCAATGGGGTTCTAAGCTCGTGTGAGACGTGCCTGAGAAACAAGGTTCGCAGTCGGTCGGCCTGCTCCAGTTCGGCCGTCCGCTCGCGCACCTTGGCTTCGAGGCCGACGTTCAACTCTTCGATCTGTCGGTACGCGGACACATTGTCCAAGGCGATCACGACCTGGTTGGCCAGGGTCACCATGAGCTCCAGATCGTCCTCGTTGAGGCTGTGCTCCTGCATGCGATCAACCGTGAGGCTCCCCAGAACCCTTTCCTTGGTCTTGAGCGGAACGGCGATCACGGATTTGGTCCCGGTCAGGGCGGCGAGCTTTCGATTGAGCGGGTGCATGCGGTCAACCCATTCTCGAATGTCGCCGATCAGAAGCGGTTTTCCCTGGAGGAGGACCATGCCTTCCACGCTATCGGGGTCGGACATAGGAATCTCCCGAGACCTGGCGAAAGCCTGGACTTCCGGTGTGACACCGATCACGCGGGCCTCACCGCAGACGTGACGCACGGGATCGTAAAAGGCAATCATCGCGCGATCGTAGTGAAGCTGTTCGACGAGGGTTTGCAGGACGTTGCTGAGCAGCGTCTCCCGATCGAGCGTGGCATTGAACAGCAGACCTGCTTGGTGAAGCGCCGTGAGCTGATTGACTTTCCGGCGAAGCTGGACCCGCGTCTGTTCCTGTTCCAGATAGGCTTCACGCAGCTCCTCATGACGGGCCTCGACGAACTTCACTTGTTCTTGAATGAGGGCCTCCCGCTTGAAGGCCTCTCGCCGAACCCGCCGACTCATGGTGAGCCACGAGACGAACACCGGCACGATCGCGATCAAGAGAGCGTCGGCCGACGGGATCGCAGGATGAACGGCTTGGAGATAGGCGAACGCGCCTGCCCCGGCGATCGCCCCCCACAGGGGCCAGTCGGGGCGACGCGCCGGCTCCGGGCTCCATCGGACTTCCCACTCACAGCATTCGTCCCCATTGACGATGCAGCGTCGGTCCGTCACCGTCGACATCGGAAGGTTGTGTAACCGAAGTGGAACCATGGCGATGCGTCCCTTGGACGATTCGCAGGTCATCGCGGCGCACGCCTTTCGGTACGGCCCGAACTGTCGTTCAACGTGTTCGGCAAACTTCAAACGCAACACGGCCGAGCATTCGGTCATTTCCACGACCGTGCATTCCACCCCTCTTGCAAACTTTTGGGCAAAGTAGGGATACATCTTGTGAACCTGGGACAAACCGAACGGGCGGCCGAGCGTTTGAATCAGAGGAGAGATGTGTTTGTCCCTGCCGACGTTGTAATGGAAGTTCGGATCACCGGAGAGCTGTCGGCAAAACTCACGCAGGTAGGACGCGAATTCGTAGGAATAACTGTTCCAGACAGTTCCAAGAAAGGACGGGGTCACATGGTAGGCGGAATCCTGAATCCGTTGGTTGAGCAAGCGACAGAGCTCCTCGACGGTCTCCTTGGCCGCCTCCGGGCCCTTGGTTCGCCGCACACACTCCTGGAGGTATTCGACGTTGTCTCGAACCATCATCCCGCTGAAGTCCTGAATCCTACGTTTGGCCTGGTCTACGCCGAACGGGCGATAGAGCATGAAGGGGCGCTCCAGGATTGTATGGTCTTTCGACAGTAGCTCCGGTCGTTCTTCTTCCTGTGGCTCCGTGGGATCACTCGACGCCGAGCCGACGGGGCGTGGAGGCTGCCGGCTGAAAGAAGGTGGGACTTCACGCTCGTTCAGGTCTTTGCCCTCTAGGTAGCGATCGCTCGAGTCCACGAATCCGACCAGTCCGCCCCATAGTCTCCGAACGAATCCTCGAGCCGGGACCTGGGTCCAGGCAACTTCCCATTCGCACCATTCATCCCCGCGCGCGATGCAAGCACGATCCACCACGGCGGCCGGCGGTAGGCCGTGCACACGCTCCGGCACGGCTGTCATGATCCCTTTGGCGGCTTGGCACCTCCCGTACGCGCACCGTTTCAAGTAAGGGCCGAATTGCCGACGGGTTCGATCCGGGAATTTCATCGCCAGAATGGCTGAACTGCTGCTTACCCTCACCACGCGGCACTCGAGCGCTCCATACTTTTCGGCGAAGTATGGGAACAATCCGTAGATCTGTGACAGAGCAAAGGGCCTCGCGAGGACCTGCAAGATTGGAGACGCCTTTTCTTGTCCCGCATGGAACGCAAAGAGCGGATCGCCGGACAACTGTTCGCAGAATTCGTAGAGGTAAGACACGGCCTCAGCCGAATAGCTGTGCCACGCATTCTTGAGAAACGAAGGCGTCACATGATACACGGGGTCACGGATCCGTTCGTTG
>CAZZPI010000228.1:0-4897 GCA_964655865.1 uncultured Nitrospiraceae bacterium | reverse complement strand
TGCGCCCCTTTGCTGGACTCCGCCTCAATCCGCTGCAGGAAAGCCGGCGGACCGGTGACCGGGGCGTAGCTCAGGATCGCTTCGACGTCAAAGGATCGGGTGTCCTTGGGCGTGGGGAAGGTGAAAATTTCGACTCGGGTCTCCTCCGGCTTCAGGACCGTGTCTTCGAGCACCTTGACAGCCTCGAAGTCAAAGCTCGTCTTCTGCCCTTTCGCGTCGGAATAGACGCGGCCATAGATCCGCTGGTCGCTGAAGACCGTCTTGAGGTTCTTGCCCTTGATGTCGAGGTTCAAGACCACGCTGGCCCAAGCCGGATGGGTCGTGGGCAAGTTGTGCGGCACGAGACTCTGGACCTTGACCGTCACGGTGGTTTTTTCGACCTCGACTTTGGTGAGCAGCTCCAGCTTCGCCGCTTCCTGCCGTAACTTGCCGATCCGTCCAGGGAAGGTGTGGTTGGCGACCTTCCGCTTGTTCTCTCCGTTCGCCGACTCCCCGATTTGCTCCGGCATGTGGCAGGTCTGGCACTCTTTGCCGGATTTGACCGCCTTGCTCTGATCCCAGTTCCCGAGCAAGTCGTTCGACTTCCCCAGATTCGCTCCCGCCGGCACGCTCTGGTGACAGTTCAAGCAGAGGTCGGACTTGCGGAACAGCTCCGAGTCTTGCGATTGGTGCGCCTTGTTGTGAACGAAGTCCTTGTAAGGCCCATAGAGGGTCTTGTTCCCCAGGTCGTATTTCGGTTCCGGCGGCTGCTTGGTGCGATCCACTTGTTTGATCAAATGGCATTGGGCGCAGGCGACGCCGTCGAGGGAAGGATCACCCGCTTGGGCCTGGGCCACGAAGACCTGGGCGTGATCGGGAAACTCGCGCACATGCGGCGCATGACAGCGAAAGCAGAGGGCCTTGTCCTTTCCCCCGGAGAACGTGAGGTACTCATCGAGAGCGGCGCGGAAAGTGGGCGAATGAATCGAGCGCGAGAGCGGGGATGTCTCCCATTCCTCGAACACCCGCTCGTGACACCGCTTGCACTTGTTGGAGTTCGGGAAGGCCTTCTCGATCGCCGCCTGCGCTTGGGACCCGTCCTGAGCGACCCCCAGCCCGACCTCTCGTTGCCCTAACGCGACCAACAGGATCACCCCGATCGCGACCAGCCCCCTGAGCGCCCATCGCCCATTCTTCACCAGTCGATCTCCTTGGGCTTCGTGCCCTTCTGTCACGCCCCGGTCATGCTTGGGAAGCTCTCACAGCGACTTCGCGCGGAAGGTTAGCACGCGGGGCAGAGTGTATTCCTCCAGAATCTTCTTCGCAGCCACCCGCTCTCCGTCCGACTTGAGCGTCCCGAGATATTTGTCTTTGAGCGCGGGTTCCGGTTCAGGGATCAACGTGTAGGTCAAGACCGCCTCAATGCTGGCCGCCTCTGCTCCTGCCAGTGTAAATGGCACCTTGCGCGTCGTCCCTCCTTTGACGAACGGATCAGGAATCGGGCCACGTAAGATTTTGTCGTAGGGGAGCCCGAACCGTTTGACCTCCTGGCTCAAGACCTTGCCTTGCTTGTCCTTGACCGAGATGGTCACCATGAATTGCTTCAAGACGGGATCGCCGTCGGGAAAGCTGTGCGGCAAAGCCCCCACCCGCACCAGAACAGTCCCTTCCACGCCGGATCCCGTTTTCGACGCTTCCATATCGACCCGCGGCATCCATTCCGCCTGCAGATTCCGGTTCTTCAGCAAGGTGCCAGGAATGACGACTCCGCGGAACCAATGTCGCCCGATCGCCCGTGTGAGCGCTCCACGCTTGGAGGTGGAACTGCCAGTCGAGGGCTCCATGTGGCAATCCTGGCAGATCGTTCCTTGCAGAATTTCACCGGGGAGATCCCGCTGCGTAGGATCCTTGACCTTATCAAAATGACAGGAGGCGCAGTAGTTGGCCCCCCGGAAGAGCTCGGCCTGGCTGGCGGGATGTACCAAGTTTTCTTCCGGGTCCGCATACGGCCCATAAAGCGTCGTGCCCGGCTTCAATTTGAAGGTCGGCGGGGGCGCCGCCGTGTTCTCGACTTCTTTGATGAGGTGACAGGACGTGCAACCGATCCCTTCGACCTGGGGCTTTCCGACCAGAATCGAGGCGGTAATCTTGTCGACATGCTGGGGAAACACCGTGACGGCTGGCGCATGGCAGGCGAGACACCGCTCGCGCTCTTCGGCAGTCGGATTGGTCTGCATCCAGACCCCGAAGACGGTGCGGAACACGGGCGATTCCAAGGCGGTGCCGTGGAGCAGCGCCGCGTCCACACGTCCGAACGTCTTCAGGTCGGGGGTCTGCTCCCGCATGCCCTTCCACTCTTCGTAATGGCGATCGTGACACTGCTTGCACTCCTCCGAGCGGATGAAAACCTTTTCGATCTCCGCGACCCACTCCGGCGGAGCCTCGCCATCCGACTTTTGCGCGATCGCGCGCTCGTGAAAGAAGGCGGCCGCGCCGAGAAGGGTGAGGAACAAACCTGCCAAGCTGAGAGATCGAAAATACGGTATGCCCACGCTGCCTCAGTGAACGATCGCTCAATCGCGTTTGCAGCCCACGAAATGGAAGTTCACGCCCCATCCCACGGGATTCCCAGGATCCGCGGTTTCATAGGTGCCGACGGTAAAATTGCATTCTTTGATGGCTCGCTTCAACGCATTCCCGAAATCGACCAGATTCCGCACCTCGATTTTGTCGATCTCTTTGATCACCGAACGGACCTTGATGCCGGCGTAGTCGGCTCTTGAATTCCCAATGACTTCGAAGACGGCCACGCCTTCCGCTCTCTGCAACATCAATTCTTTTTGGATCTCTTCATCGACTTTGCCGACGATGACGCCGAACTCCTCGCCCAGCTGGATCGCTGCCTCCTCCGTCATCGCTCCATTGTCGACGGCCCATGCTACCGAAGCGGTCCAGGCCGTTGTCAGACCGACCATCAGGCACAAGGCTTGTCCGAACGAAAAGATTGTGCTCATGACTCGCCTCGATATAAATGATTCGTTTTGCATGACGCTCCGTCAATGAGCCGGCGGAACGACCTGAGACACGTGAAGCGATTCGGAAGAACCCTGGCTGACTTGTGGGGCCGGGTCGATCAACAATTGGAACCAAGGGGCGACGGCCTTCTGGCCGTTGCGTTCCTTGTTTTCGCCGTTCCAGACCGCAAAGGAAACCGTTTGAATGCGGCCGGGAATGAGTTTCGCTTCGTTCTCTTGCTCCTCCGTCGAAAGGGGACGCCGCATCACCACACGCCACACTCCGTCCTTCCAGGTGGCCTTTCCTTGGATCCGACCCTGTTTCTCCTTAGTCGTCAACGTGCTGAATCCTCCGCCGATGAGGTCTTCCACGGAGGACACTCGCCGGGGGATCACTTCGAACTTGCGAGGCCCGCTGTCACCGCCTTGTTTCTCCGTCGCTCTCGCCGCGCGTCGATCGATATCGCTCTGCCAATCCGCTTTCCAATGCCAGATGTTGATGTAATGATCTAATTGGCCCATGCAAAAGAAGGCCGGCGCGTCACCCAGCGGCAAGCCGATGGCGACGCCGTCCCGAAATGTCCCGGGAGTGAGCCGATCGTTCTTGGTATTGTCCTGCCATTCCAACAGAAATGCGATCTCTCTTCCGTTATGGACGGACCGGACGGTGAGGGCTTTGGCCGTGGGCTCGGGCCAGACCGGCCGCGTGATGATTTGTCCGCTCAGCGGCAGGATCATCGGGGGGATCTTCGACCAGGCCGCATCCTCGGGAGCGGTCGGCACCTCGCCTGGCAGGAAGTGGGAACGGATGACCATGCCCCCTGAACCGACCGCCGGGACGCCGACGCCACCGAGTATCAACGCGCCGACGACCGCCACAAAGAGCACGAGAGAGACGCTCGAAGGGGGCCACCAGACTCGGATCAACCGCGGCATGTAAGGCCTCGAACGACCTTAGGGGTTCCGTGCGGATGATTCAGAATACCATACATAGGGGCGATCACAAACGGCGAGGAGGTGACTGATTACCCAAGCTTCACCCGGCGGATCTTGTTTTCCCCTCGTTCGCAGATGTAGAGATGGCCCTGGGAATCCAATGCGAGGCCGACGGGTGAATTGACCACGGCTTCGACCGCCAGCATCCCGTCGCCATGCTTGAGCTGCCCGGCGGCCTCTTTTGCGACGAAACGCGCGGCCCCGCAGCCGCCCATGTTCTTATCCTCGTACCCACTGTCACCGTTGCCGGCGACCGTGGTGATGAGGCCGGTCTTGGCATCTACCTTCCGGACGCGATGGTTCATGGTGTCTGAAACGTAGAGGTTGTGGTCCGCATCGATCGCCACCGCCTCCGGGGCATGCAGCATCGCCTTGACCGCCGGCTTGTCGTCGCCGTCATACCCGTAGCGACAGATACCGGCGACCGTTGAGATGATGCCGGTACGCATGTCGATCTTGCGAATCCGGTTGCTACCCTTGTCCACCACATACACATCCCCGGCGCTATCTACTGTGATTCCCACGATGTCGTACAGCCTTGCCTCCAAGGCCGCCTTCCCGTCATCGAGATAGAGCGAGAGGTCCATCCCGTCGGAGCAGACCGGCATGAGCCATCCATGGTCATCGGTGAAATCGATGCCGATGGCGTCACCCGACAGGACCACAAGATTTCTGGCCACGAGCGGCTGCTCGCGGGCATCATCCTCGGCGGACCACGTCCCGGCGATCGTGGTGACCAGGCCGGTTTTGGGGTCGTAGCGGCGGATCCGGTGGGCCTGCGTGTCCGCGATGTACATGACGTCGTCGCGGTCGAAGGCAATCGCCGCGGGCCACGTCAGGTTGACCTCATCCGCCTGGCCGTCACCATTGTACCCATGCTGACCGGTCCCGACGACCGTGGTGATGAT
>CAZZPI010000227.1:305-4911 GCA_964655865.1 uncultured Nitrospiraceae bacterium | reverse complement strand
AGTTCGGCCATCCCGTCGACGTAGAGTGGGCGATCGATCAGGACGGATTGTGGCTGCTTCAGGCCAGGCCGATCACCTCGATCCGGTCCTCCGCAGAGTTCACGAACGATGAGTGCGAGTGGTCGCGGACCAATTTTAAGGAGACGCTTCCCGAGTTGCCGAGCATCCTCGGGCTCAGCTTCCTTCAGGATTTCATGGAGAATATTTTTCTGAACAACTACCGACAGCTCGGCTGCGAGATTCCACCCGGAGTCTCGGCGGTCCGAATCTACCGGGGGCGTCCGTACATCAATCTCACCCTGTTCCAATCGTTCGTATCCCAGCTAGGAGGAGATCCCGCGACCATCCATGAACAGATCGGAGGCGAAGCCCCGCAGGGGCCGGCTCCAACGCCCCGGCTGCCCTGGTGGAAGCTGCTCCGAGCCGTCGTGATCGCGTGGTGGAAAATTCGCCAAGGGGCTGCCCGGGCCCCGGCGTGGTTCGCTGAGATGAAGCAACTGGCGGCGACACATCGGGCGGAGCGGTTGGCGGATCTTGAGCCGGCGGAACTGCTGAGGCGCGGTGACGCCGTCGGCCGGCGCCTGAGGGCGTGCGATTTGACCTTCGGCATCGCGTCTGGCGTTGCTCAGGGGCTTCACGTGATGCAATGGCTCCTGCCGCGATTGCTCGGTGAAGGATGGCGGGCGGAACTGAATGCCGCCCTCCAAGGACAAGGAAACGTCATCAGCGCCGTTCAGGTATTCAGATTGAGCCAACTCGCAGACCTGGCCCGTGAAGAGGTTGCCGTCCTTTCTTACTTCTTGGCCGAACCTTGGGAACCGGCGAAGCTGAGGGTGCGTCTCAAGGGAACCAGGTTCCTCCAAGCGCTTGACGAGTATCTACTGGAGTTCGGGTGTCGCGCTGTCGGCGAATCGGATGTGGGGACGCCCCGGCTCAGCGAAGACCCATCCTACTTGCTGGGAGCCATTCGTTCCTACCTGCGCACGCCGCCGGACGACTCAGTGGACGACCTCCAAGCTCGACAGGAGCGTACGAGGCGAGAGGCTCTGGCGAGGGTCCGTCGATCCTGCGGGGCGGTGCGGTGGCTTATATTCCAGTTCTGGTATCGCCGGCTCTGTCGGTATCTCGCCTTGCGAGAATCCAACCGGCACCACCTCATGTTTCTGTGCACGGCGAGCCGGCAGTTGTTCCTCGCGCTCGGCGCCTGCTTCACCCGGCGGGGCCAATTGAAGGCGAAGGATGAGATCTTTTTTCTGACGCCTCAGGAAATCCGAGAGCTCGCGCAGGACTCGACGAAGACGGGGATCAAGATCGTGGAGGCCAGGCGAGCCGAGCGGCACCGAAATACGGCCGTGTCGGTACCGGATATGCTCTCGCGGATGGAAGACACGGGCGATCAAACGGCTCCCCCGGTCGATCATTGGCGAGGCATCCCAATCAGTGTCGGGTGTGTCGAAGGACCGGTCCGGATCATTCGATCGGCGGTGGATCTCCAGCGAGTCAAGCCCGGCGATGTGCTCGTCGTTTCGGCCATCGATCCAGGCCTTGCGGTCTTGTTCGGGCTGGCCGCCGGCCTCATAGCGGAGATGGGCGGGACCCTGTCGCATGGAGCGATCATCGCGCGGGAATTCGGACTTCCCACGGTGACCAACATCACAAGGGCGATGCAACTGTTTCGGGACGACGAGCGGGTAGAAATCGATGCGACCAGAGGCTTGGTACGTCGAATCACATGTTGATTCCATTTGAGCTTTTTCGTATCCTCGCTCTCGCCGTTCCTTCCGCCATGCATTCGGCTGAGTCGCAGGCTTACCACACGAAGTCGGAAAGTAGGCGAACGTGGTAGCTGATCTCTCTACATTGGCGATAGGCCTGCTGGTCGGCTGCATTGTCGGCGGCGCCCTGGTCGGGGCATGGATCGCGTTTCGGTTGCGCACACAGCACCAGGCCGTCCTGATGGATGCCGCGGAGCGGGCGCAGCGGGCGGAGGTGTCGACCGAGGAATTGCGCAGGCAATTGGAGTCGGAGCGAGCCGCCGTCGTCGCCCTTCGGCAGGACGTCTCCATCGCCCGTGAGGCGCGTGTCGAGGCGGAAACCCGCGCCGCACACTCACAGGAGCAAGTCGCGCACCAGAAGGACTTGCTTGCTCAAGCCCGTCAGGAACTGCTAGATGCCTTCCAGGCGCTCTCCGGCGAAGCGCTCAAGCAGAACAACGAAGCCTTTCTCGCCTTGGCTCGAACCTCATTCGACCGTCTCATCACCGCGGCACAAGGGGACTTGACGCAGCGCCAGCAGGCGATCGATCAACTGGTGAAGCCGCTGCAGGATTCGTTGGCGCGATATGAAGAACAGCTCCGCTCGATCGAGCAGTCCCGGCAGACGGCCTACGGGGGGTTGGATCAACACTTGCGGTTCCTATCCGAGGCGCAGCAGCGGCTTCAGCAGGAGGCCAGCAATCTCGTCAAGGCGCTTCGCGCCCCTGCCGTGCGGGGACGTTGGGGTGAGTTGACGCTCCGGCGCGTGGCGGAGCTCGCCGGCATGGTCTCCCGTTGTGATTTTCTCGAGCAGGCGGTCTTGGCCGGTGACGAAGGGCGTCTCCGACCGGATATGGTCGTCCATCTTCCCGGCGGGCGCCGGATCGTCGTGGATGCGAAGACGGCCCTCTCGGCCTACCTGGATGCCCACGAGGCCCAGACCGAAGCAGCCCGACAGGAAGGCTTGCGTCGTCACGCAGGCCAGGTGCGTGAACGGATGCAGGAGTTAGCGCTCAAGGCCTATTGGAGCCAGTTCGACCAGGCGCCGGAATTCGTCGTGCTCTTTCTGCCGGGCGAACAGTTCCTCGGAGCGGCGTTGGACCAGGATCCTATGCTGATCGAGGACGGATTCGCACAAGGCGTCGTCATCGCGACCCCGACGACACTGATGGCGTTGTTGCGCGCCGTGGCCTACGGGTGGCGACAGGAACAACTCGCCCAGCATGCCGAACAGGCTGGGCGGCTGGGCAAAGACCTGTTCGAGCGCATGGCCGTGCTCGTGGAGCACCTGAATGACGTGGGGCAGGCGCTGGCGAAGGGTGTCGGTGCCTACAACAAGGCGGTGGGCTCGCTGGAGACTCGCATTCTGCCCGCTGCGCGGAAATTCAAAGAACTCGGGGTCTCGTCGGAGAAGGATCTCGCGCTCTTGGAGCCGGTCGAAATCGTGCCGCGTAAGAGCTTGCCCTTCGAATCCGAGTAGACGAGGTCGCGAATGAATGAGTCACAGCGGATGGTCGAGGAGTTTCACCGTCAGTTCGACATTCTCGTCAATCGTTCCCCGAGGATTCCCGATGAGATGACCCATCGCCTCCGGGTACGATTGATCGAGGAAGAGTTCGCCGAGCTGAGAGAAGCTCTGGGTAAGCAGGACCTCGTGGGGATCGCGAAGGAGCTGGCTGACCTGTTATATGTCGTGTACGGCACGGCGGTGTCCTATGGAGTCGACATGGAGCCCGTTTTTCGCGAGGTCCACCGATCAAACATGACCAAAGTCGGCGGGTACAAGCGGGATGACGGCAAATGGGTCAAGCCGACCACCTACTCGCCGGCCTCGCTCGGTCCGATCCTCATGACCCAGACAACCACCGAACAGGCGACATCCGCTATAGGCGAACCCTTCTGTCGATAAGGAGGGTAGTCGGTGAAAGACCTCCATTGCCCGTCCTGCGGGACACCGTTCGTGCGGGTCACACACCGGAGCGGTTTCGTAGAACAATGGTTGACTCGCCTCAATCTCTTTCCCTTCCGCTGCCAGCTTTGCACCAATCAGTTTCGAGCGTTTTATCCTACCGCTAAGAACGCCACGCAGTCCTTCGACCGGCGGCAATATCGACGGCTCCCGACTTCATTTCCCGCCGTTTGTGCGGTCGATGAGCCTCGCACCTCGGCGGTCGTGACCGATATTTCCATGGGGGGTTGTACGCTTAAGACCGAAGCCCCCTTCGCGCGCGGCACCTTCTTGCATCTCAATCTCCAGCCACCCGATGAGGATGTGCCCATCCGGGTCGAGACGGCGGTGGTCTGCTCCGTCCGATCTCTATCCATGGGTATTAAGTTCCTTGAATACCATCCGCCCGACAAGCCGCGCCTCTCCCACTACATCCTCAGTCTGCTCATCTCGCAAGCGAGCGCCCCAAGAGCATAGCCCAACGTACGGTTAGCTCACACACACGGCCCTCTCTCGGTGGGTCCCGGGTATCCGTTGCTCCTCTCATTGCAACGGGTGAATCCGGCGATGTCGCTGGCGGCCAGCCGGATACCGTGGCGAGGGTCCGCACATTTTCAGCGAATCTCAGAGACAGGAGACTAGCGGACTCGTGGCGGGCTGACTAAGAGATTGTCGATCAGGCGGACCTTCCCAATTTTCATGGCGCCGAGAATGACCACACGGCCTCTCACGTTGGTAACCGGCTTGAGTGTCACAGGATCGCATACGGCGAGGTACTCAAGGCGGGCGAGTGGTTCTTTGCGCACTCTCGCGGCCATGATGCTGAAGATGGCGCGGCCGCGGCGAGTTCCCTGACGGATGGCATGCGCGCCGGCCTGCAAGGCTTGGAAGAGCACCGGCGCGG
>CAZZPI010000227.1:0-295 GCA_964655865.1 uncultured Nitrospiraceae bacterium | reverse complement strand
GAACACGTTGCGCGAGCTCAGGGCGAGGCCGTCCGCTTCACGTACGGTGGAATGAACGCGCACGGTGGTGCCAAGATTGAGATCCTCCACGATCCGTCCGATCAGCGCCGCCTGCTGGTAATCCTTCTGTCCAAAGAAAGCGATATCCGGCCGGACTATGGAAAGGAGTTTGGTGACCACCGTTGCCACACCCTGGAAGTGACCAGGACGTGTCGCTCCTTCCCAACGGGCGGCAAGGTGAGGGACGGTGACGCAGGTTTGGAACCCATTGGGGTACATCGCCTGCACCGAGGGG
>CAZZPI010000226.1:0-4927 GCA_964655865.1 uncultured Nitrospiraceae bacterium | reverse complement strand
TGCTGTCATTAGTCAACGGTCATTGGTCACTCGAGAGCGAGGAATCAAAGCGAAGCTGCTTTCTGACCAAATGACAAATGACCAGTGACCGATGACCTTCAGGGCGCTCAAGATAGCATGATTAACAGACGCTGAAAAGAAGGGGCAGGAGGGATATGGTGTTTGAGAAGAAGAATAGGAGCTAATTGGCCTTGTTGCCGACCGAGCGGAGCTGGGCCAAGACTTTCGAGGCTTCGGGAATGAAATCGTCGCGCCGCTGGGCGTAAGCGATATCTAACGCTTGCGTGGCCAGCGTGATCGCTTCCCCATGGCGACCGTGGGCGCAGTAACTCTTTGCGAGACTGAGCCGAGCATTGACTGATTGCGGCGCTAGCTTAATGACGTAACGAAGCAGCTGTTCGCCCTTCTCCGCATCGCCGCCCAAGAGTCCCGGCAATCGAACCAAGAAGGTTCCTTTGGCCGACAAGGCATCCAGATGGTCTGGGGCCAATACGAGGGTGCGATCCAGCTCCTTCATCATGCGCCGGAAACCCGTGACCGATGAGATGCTGAGCTCACCATCGATCCGCATCAACTCGCCCAAGTTGCAAAAGAGAGCGAAATGGGCGTCAGCCGACTGATCGTTCGTGCGAACGGCCTGTTCACCGAGGGCCTGTCCCTTCTCAAAGTGCGCGATTCGGGCGGCGCGGTCTTGTAAGACGCGGCCCTGATGGCATTCCTTCATTGCTCCATCGATTAAGAGCTGGGTCTCGGATTGAGCCAAGAGCTCGGATGGAGTGGCAATGGCCAGAATCCCAGAGACGATGAGGCCGAGCATGGTCTGGATTTCCATTGTCTTCATTTCAGCTCTAATTTCAGGTCTCTCCACTTTTGGCAAGAAGCAACCCGTATGCCATAGCACAACTTAAGACCTTCGTTCAAACCCATTGCTTTGCCAAGAGGCCGTTCGATCCCTGTCGCCAGATGCTTCGGTAATTCTCATGGTCGTGGATTGGGCTGTATCCTTCCTTCTACAAAGAGCTCACTTTCCGCCCAGCCTCTCCGATGGGCGCGTCAGCGGTGTCGAGACGGTTCGAGATGTGCGCTGGAGAGGGCGTTGGGTCTTCCGCAGATCTCGAAATGCTTCTAGCATCATGTGATACGAGTAATGGGCGTTTCGTCCGCTGGGATTCGGCAATGTCACGACCGGTATCCCCTCCAGCCAGCGCGGTGGCCGCCCGATGCGCCGTGGCCGGTTCGGTGGATCAACAGAAAAGAGCGCATCGTGGATTGTCACCCCCAGCAGGGCGATCAGCTGGGGACGGTACCGGCGGATCATGGCCAGCAATCTCCTACGTCCACGCCGGTAGTCCTCGGGGGTCAATTGATCGATGCCGGCGGTCGGGCGGGCGATCAGATTCGTGAGTCCGAGTCCGAACTCCGGTAAGCGCCAATCGTCCCGATAGGTCAGCGGGCGAGGCACCAGCCGCGCGTCGGAGAGTAGTCTCCAGAAGCGATTCGAGTAGCCGGCGAAGTGATGCCCGACTCGAGCCGACCGCAGGCCGGGGTTGATGCCGACGAACAGGATCCTGAGACCGGGGCGTACATAGTTTGGGAGTGGGGCCGTCGCTCTCATGCTCTATGGGGGCCTCCAGGCGAATGATTGAGGCGATTTAGCCGAGCCTCCACCATTCCGCCACAGGATTCCGCATGAAATTCCATTCGGTTTTTGATGAGATGGACGATGCAACTTGCTGATTTGCAACGAGTTGTCCGATCAAATCGAATACGGCACCAACCTTGCTGACTAAGCCGGTGCCTTCCAGAGGCAACCAATACCGAACAGACGAAAGGAGGTGACAATCTATGAAGCGGATGCTGATGGCGTTCTTGGCCGTTGCAGTGTTGGTCGCGTTCAGCGCCCCATCCTTCGCCGGGGAAGAAAAGAAGGAGAAGAAGGACAAGAAAGAGGGGAGCAAGCTCGTCCAAATGCTCAACGCTGAAGAGAAGAAGAAAGACGAGAAGAAGAAGGACGAGAAAAAGAAGTAATCAGGGTCATCTTGGCGAGGCTAGCTGGCTTGGGAGGTCTCCCGCCTCGGCGGGAGACCTCTTGAGTAACCGTCCTCATCGCATCGACGTCCCGATGTAGACCGCCGCGAGTCCCACGATCGTTTTCGCATCCCGGATCGCTCCATCCTGAATCCTCTTGATCGCTTCCTCCAACGGCATCTCCGTCACTTCCAACACTTCATCGCGATCGAGCTGTTGTCGACCCGGTCTGAGACCGGTGGCCTTGAAGATGTGAATGACCTCATCGGTAAATCCCGGTGCCGTGAAGATGCTCGAGAGCAATTCGAACGAGGCGGCGCGGTAGCCGATTTCTTCCTCCAACTCCCGCGCAGCGCAGTGCAACGGATTCTCGCCCGGATGGAGCTTACCTGCGGGAATCTCATAGATGAATCCGCCCGCCGCGTGCCGAAACTGGCGAATCAGCACCACCGTACCGTTCTCTTTGAGCGGAACCACGGCGGCGGCGCCGGGATGACGCACGACTTCCAAGTCGACCGTAACGCCGTTCGGCAATGTGACGGCGTCGACGTTGAGCGTCACCACTTTCCCCTTGTAGATATTCCTCGTCATGAAGATCTGATGGCTAATGGCTTATGGCATATGGCACGAGCGAGAAAGCACATGACTCCTGACATTGTCCGTGCCATTCGCCACAAGCTATACGCTCTTATGGTCGTGCCATCAGCCGTACGCTATTAGCTCTTGGGTTTCCGGTAGAACGGCGGTTTGACGACGACGGCCGGGAACGTTTTGCCTCGGATATCGATGAGGAGCGCGGAGCCGGGCTGGGCGTAGGTCGAGGGCACATACGCCAGCCCGATGCCCTTTTGTAAAAGGGACGAGAAATTCCCGCTCGTGACGTCGCCGATCGGCGCGTTGTTCTCTTTCGGATCAAGCACCTTGCAGCCGTGCCGTGGGACTCCTCGCTCCGTCAGCTCGAACGCGACAAGCTTCCGCGTGACGCCGTTCCTCTTCTGGACAACCAGCGGATCTTTCCCGACGAATGACTCTTTGGCGAAGGCGACCGCCCATTCCGCCCCTGCTTCAAGCGGGCTTGTGCTCTCATCAATATCGTTCCCGTACAGCAGGTACGCCATTTCCAGCCGCAGGAGGTCCCTGGCACCAAGGCCAGCCGGCTTGAGCCCATTTGCTTTCCCACGCGCGAGCAGCTCGCTCCAGAGGCGCTCAGCGCCAGCAGCGGGGACATAGAGCTCGTACCCCGGCTCGCCGGTGTAACCGGTCCTTGCCACGAGGGTGTTGACTCCCAGCAGGTCCATCCGTGCACAATGCCGAAGCTGGATCGAGAGGGTTGCCGGATCACCGAACGTTGCCAGAATCTCGCGTGCGGCCGGTCCTTGCAGGGCGATCTGAGCCAGCGTTTCGGAATGGTCCTCTATGTGGCAATGAGCCCACGTGTGTCCTTGGTCGACAAACCAGGAGGAGATCTTCTGCCGATTCGATGCATTCACACAGACGAGATATTGCTCGGCGTCCAACCGATACACAAAGATATCATCCTTGATGCCCCCAGCGGGGTTGCACACGAGCGAGTAGTGGGCCTGTCCGACCGCCAGTCGAGCGAGGTCGTTCGTGGTCACCTGCTGGAGTAAGTGCAGAGCGTCCGGCCCCGTCACGAGCAGCCGCCCCATATGGCTTACATCGAATAGGCCTGCTTGTCGACGCACAGCCAGGTACTCGTCCAGCACGCTGGAATACTGGATGGGCATTTTCCATCCGGCAAAGTCGACCAGCTTGGCGCCGAGGGCCTGGTGGGCGGCAAAGAGAGGCGTGCGGTTCATTTTGGCTACAGGGCTGATCGGGTAGCGAGGTGAGAGGCTGACGAGAATGGAGCGCTCTCGCTGGTCATCGTTTCAGTATGCCACTTGTCAGCGAAGTTATTTCAGGTCCAAGAGCTCCACGTCGAAGATCAACATGGCGTTCGGGGGGATCACGTTGCCCGCGCCTCGCGCGCCGTAACCGAGGTCCGGGGGAATGATCAATTTGCGCTTGCCGCCGATGTGCATGCCCATGACACCTTCATCCCAACCGCGAATCACCCGACCGGCGCCGAGTCGAAAGTCGAACGGTTGTTTGCGGTCGACGGAGCTGTCGAATTTGCGCCCGTCCTGAAGCCAGCCCGAGTAGTGGACGGAGGCGATGTCGCCCAATTGGGCCTCACGTCCTTTCCCGACAACAAGATCGATGTAACGCAACCCCGAATCGGTCGTGACCTCCTTTGCGCCGGCCGGATCGTCTCCCGGTAGCGGACCGGCGGCTCCTCCGATTGAGGCAAGACTGAAGTACAGGAACGAAGCATACAGGAACAACTGAATCGCCATAAGGCAGCTCCCCCATGTGCGGCGGTCGTGAGCTATAAAGAACCTCTCACCCCGATTCGCGGCCCGGCTCGCTGAACAGTGCGATGCTCGCCGTGTATCCGTGGACGAAGTTCTTGTCGCCCACAGATCCGATCTCTCCTTGCGCGAAGAATCCGGCGGTGGGGATGGTTCCCAGTCTTGTCCTGAGTACCGTGATGTCGTGGTGAGGTATGCCGAACAAGCCTTGTCCACGCCCGCAGCAGCTAAACAGCAGGGCTCCGCTCGGCGGAAGGTGTCGGCGCCGGGCATAGCCAGCCAGGAGCAGGTTCAAGTCTTCGTCGGCTGTCCGTCCATCTCGGAGATGGAATTGGATGGTCTGTCCTTCTCGCACGGAATCTCCAACGGCGATCGACCCGGTCTCCTGGTCGGCCCCGATCAGGTTTCTGATGAGGAAGTCGCCTCGTTCGAAATGAGCGCGGTGTTCGTCGATGACGATGCCCACGTGCAGCGCTCGATGGACGGTCCGGCGCCGTTGCTCATCCAGCGAATCGAACGCGGTC
>CAZZPI010000225.1:0-4952 GCA_964655865.1 uncultured Nitrospiraceae bacterium | reverse complement strand
GCCCGTATATTCCGATCGAGAACCGCTCGTAACTCCTCACTCTGCCCGAATTCCCCTCGTCGCACGCGCTACTCAAAGAGACTCACAAACCGCCACAGGGCCAGGGCGCATACGATAATAATAACCGCCATGAGGGCGTAAGCGACGATCTCCGTTATCATTTGCACTCCACAAGCATTGAATAACCCCGTTCCCTCAGGAGTCAAGATGCAGGCCCACAGAAAGACCCGGTTTCTGCGTCCTTGACTCGATCCCGATAACGGTTATCTTTCCACTCGGGACGGGAAAGAGCCCGCCCGCTATCAAGCTATCAAGAAATGGAGGTGTCGCGATGACACTGGTGAAATGGGATCCGTTCAGGGAGTTGGAGGAAATCTCGAATCGATTGGATCGAATGTTCACACGTCCGGCGATCGCCCGCGGCAACGGTAAGGAGTTGCTGACCGTGGCGGATTGGGTACCGACGGTCGATATCAGTGAGACCGATCAAGCGTATCTCATCAAGGCCGAGTTGCCTGAGGTCAAGAAGGAAGATGTCAAGGTCACGCTGGAAGAGGGGGTGCTGACGATTCAAGGCGAACGGAGGCAGGAACGGGAAGAAAAGGGCAAGAAGTTCCATCGGGTCGAGCGGTCTTACGGGCGCTTCGTGAGAAGGTTTGCGCTGCCTGAAGGGGTGGACGATGGCCAGGTCAAGGCCGAGTTCAAAGACGGCATGCTGAATCTCAACCTCCCGAAGTCGGAGAAAGCAAAGCCCAGAGCGATCGAGGTCAAGGTCGCGTAACGCAGTCGCAGTGTAGAGTTTCTATCATGAGCGCGGCCCGCCGATGAAGCGGGCCTTTCTTCAATCTTTATTGTCCTTATTCCTCCTGCATCACCAATTCCCATACCTGCTCGTTCTGGTCATACCGTAGGACGAAGCGGTGGCCGTCGCTCGTGCGTATGCGAAAACAGGCATGCGTCTCCGTGTACCAACGGGCGATGATGTCCCGCACTTCATGCCGGACGCCCTCATAGGTGAAGGCCCGAGGGGTCTCTTCGCTCTTGTACCCCGCATAGGCTTCCACATGCACGTTACTCTGAGCCATCGCCATCGCTGCACGCTAACGAAGGGGCGCCACGCAGTCAATCTGCCCTTGTCGAACTGATCGGAAAGAGTTTAAGATGACGCCCTCGCCGCACAGTTGCGGTCTTATGTAGAGCGTCGGGCATGAAGCACACACGTCGGAATCCGAAACCAACCATCCAACGACGAAGTTCCCAAGGGGCCACTCGACTGGAACGAGATACGATGGGAGAAGTGGCTGTCCCCGTCGATGCCTACTATGGCGTCCAGACGGCACGAGCCCTTGAGAATTTCCCGATCAGCTCCTTGCGATTCCCAAGAGCCATGATTCGGGCGATGGGATTGATCAAGTGCGCGGCGGCCTCCGTGAATCACTCACTCGGACTCCTCGATAAGAAGCTGGCCGAAGCCATCAAGCAAGCGGCAACAGAGGTGGTGGAGGGAAACCTCGATGCCGAATTTCCGGTCGACATCTTCCAGACCGGCTCCGGCACCTCGACGAACATGAACGCGAACGAAGTCATTTCGAACCGAGCCACGGAGCTGCTTGGCGGCGCGCGAGGCAGCAAGTTCGTCCATCCGAACGATCACGTGAATCTCGGTCAATCCAGCAATGATGTCATTCCGTCGGCGATCCACATTGCGGCGTCCGAAATGATCCAGCAGCAACTCATTCCCGCGCTGAATCGGTTGCACAAGGCGCTCGATCGCAAGGCCCGTGAATTCGACAAGATCGTGAAGATCGGACGCACCCACCTGCAGGACGCGACACCGGTTCGCCTGGGGCAGGAATTCGGAGGGTATGCGAGACAAATCGAACTGGGTGTCCAGCGTGCGAAACGGGCCCAAGAGGCCCTGCGGGAGGTCGCGCTCGGCGGCACGGCCGTGGGCACGGGCCTCAATTGTCACCCGGAATTTGCCGCCAAGGTGTTGGCCATCATTTCCAAGGAGACCGGCTGCTCTTTCCAGGAAGCGGTGAACCACTTCGAGGCGCAGTCCACACAGGACTCCTTAGTCGAAGCGAGCGGGGAATTGCGGACGATCGCGGTAAGTCTCATGAAGATCGCGAACGATATACGATGGCTCGGCTCCGGACCGAGGTGCGGATTAGGCGAGATCAATCTTCCCGAAACGCAACCCGGTTCCTCCATCATGCCGGGGAAGGTCAATCCAGTAATCGCCGAGTCCGTCACGATGGTCTGCGCGCAAGTGATCGGCAACGACGTGACGGTCACCGTCGGCGGGCAGGCCGGGAACTTCGAGTTGATCGTCATGCTGCCGGTGATGGCGTACAACCTGCTACAATCGATCGAATTGCTCGCGGCGGCCTCGAGCAATTTCGCGGCGAAATGCATCGAAGGTCTTCATGCGAACGAAGACCGGTGCAGGAATTTGATTGAACAAAGCTTGGCCATGTGTACGGCCCTGGCGCCGGAGATCGGCTATGAAGCGGCTGCGAAACTGGCCAAGGAGGCCTACAAATCGGGCCGAACCGTTCGCGAGGTCGCGAAGGAACAGAAGGTGCTGCCGGAGAAACGCCTTGACGAGCTGCTCGACCCTTGGCGCATGACCGAACCGGGCGGACCGGTTGGGAGCGCCGGAGGGTGAGCGAAGCCGTGTGGCCTGACTGATCCGGTGAGCTTCAGTACCCCGTTGCCTCAGAAGACCGAGGAGCATCGAATTTCAACCTGAAAGTTGGGGATGGGCCCGGTAGAGGATTGCGCTATCTCGCGGCGAACTCTCATGAGTGAATCATCCGGGCGGGACGACTGAAATGCGCTGTGAAGGCGGCTCTGAGCTTTGACAGCTCAAGAATCACTGTGCTAGAGTCCGCGGACCTTTTCGGACCGTAGGCTTCTTCTCTCCGCACTTGACACGCCGGATTCAGAGACATGAGCGGAACACATGGGCATCTGATCATCGTCGTCGGAGCCGGCCCGGCGGGAATGGCTGTCGCCAACGTGATGGCAAAAAACGGCCATGAGGTGATCATCCTCAACCGTGACATCAAGTTCGGCGGGTTGGCCGAATACGGCATTTTCCCCAGCAAGTTCAAACTCCGGGGAGGGTTGAAGAAGCAGTATTGGGAACTCCTCGAACAGCCGACCGTACACTACTTCGGCAACGTGTCGGTCGGGAAGGGGAAAGATCTCACCGTCGAGGATCTCCGTGGCCTTGGAGCAAGCGCCATCGTGTTTGCGACCGGGGCGCAAGGGACGAAGACGATCGGCGTGGAAGGGGATTCGGCAAGAGGTGTCTATCACGCCAAGGACGTGGTCTATCACTACTGCGGACTGCCGGGTTTTGGCGATCGCCCCTTTGAGATGGGTCGGAACGTCGCGGTCATCGGCGTCGGGGACGTCATGGTCGACATCGCCCATTGGTTGATTCAGTATAAGAAGGTGGACCGCGTGACCGCCATCGCTCGACGCGGACCGGCCGAACGGAAATACAACCCGAAGGAAATCCGCGCGATTTGCGCGAATATGGACCTCGATGGGCTCAAGCAGGAATTCAATCGGATTCGCGCTCGCTTGGAAGCCGTCGGTCAGAAGCCGGATGACTTGCTGAAAGGCATGACCGATGAGTTCACAAAATGTCAGCAGAAGGTCAGTGAGACAAAGATGGGCTTCCGCTTTCTCGCGTCGCCGAAGCGAGTGCTGGTCGACGTCAACAACCGTGTGCGAGCCTTGGAGATCGAGGAAAACAAACTCGAGCCAAAGGGCGAGGACACGGTAGCCGTGGGCTTGAAACAACTCTACGAGTTTCCGGTGGACAGCGTCGTCTTCGCCGTTGGCGATCGAGTCGACGAGACGCTAGGCCTTCCGTATAAGAACGGCGTTTTCATGACGAATCCTCACAAAACCGGGCACGATCCTGATGACGCGCTCTTCCAAGCGTACGATGAATCGACCGGGAAGATCCTGGACGGCGTGTTCCTGACCGGCTGGGCTCGGAAGGCAAGCGAAGGCCTCGTGGGTATCGCCAAACGGGACGGGGAGTGGTGCGCCGAGGTCGTCAATCGCTATCTCAGGGCTCAAGCTCCAATGAGCAAGCCAGCCATGAACGCGGTGATTGAGAAATTGCGCGCGAACCTGAAGGATCGGAAGAGCCGGCCGGTCGATCGATACGGCCTCCGCAAGTTGGAAGCAGCGGAGAAGTCCCACGCCGCACAATCGGACCATATCGGGGAATTCAAGTTTGTCACGAGCGAAGAGATGCTGCGCCACATCGAACAGGGTTCACTATAGGCGCGACCGGCTCTCGCATCGGTCATCAATCTCCCCATTTCAATTTTTCGCGTAGGACATTGTAGTAGGTGCTCTCCGGGAAACGGATCAACCTGGTCCGGTGATCCGAGGCTTGGATGACCACCGTGTCTCCTTGTGTCATTGCCACCCCCACCTGACCGTCGAACGTGGCCATGGCCCCATCGTCCCTGCTGGTCAAGGACACGGCAACGGTCGCGGAGCCGGGGATGATGAGCGGGCGATGCGTCAACGTGTGGGGACAGATCGGCGTCATGATCAGCGACTGAGCCGCCGGTGTCATGATGGGCCCACCTGCGGAAAGGGAATAGGCGGTCGACCCCGTTGGGGTGGAGACGATCAGGCCGTCTCCTCTGAGGTTGGTGACGAATTGCTCGTCGATTCCGATCTCCAGTTCGATCATTCTGGCGAGAGTTCACTTGCTCACCACCACGTCGTGGAAGGCGAGCGAGTGCGCCAGCCGGTCCTTGCCCCGGTACACCCGCCCGTCGAGGAGCATCCGGTCCTCGGTGACGTAGCGTCCCTCGAGGACCGTCCCCATCGTCTTCAGCATGGTACTCGTCGAGATGTCGGTCAGGAACCCGAGCCTGCCCTGATTGACTCCCACGACCGGCACGCCG
>CAZZPI010000224.1:0-4964 GCA_964655865.1 uncultured Nitrospiraceae bacterium | reverse complement strand
CTTCTTCGCCGGTACAGAGACCGCCGCGCCGGTCTTCGGGTTGCGGCCCTCTTTCATGCGTCGTGCTCGGAGGCGAAAGCTGCCGAAGCCGCGAATCTCCGTCTTATCGCCGCCCTTGAGCGAATCGCGGATGCAGTCGAAGATCGTGTTGACCACGACTTCAGCCTGACGCTTGGTCAGGGTCGTCACTTGCTCCGAGACCCGTTCGATGATTTGCGCTTTCGTCATAGCTTCGCCCCCTCCCAGTAGGTAGACCGTCCCGCGCTGCACACCTCATTCAGACCTCACGCTAGAAGGTCATCAAGTACTTCATGCTCACGCCGGGGTGAAGATCCAGTTTGGGTAGCAGCCCGGCCAGCCGCGTTTCCAACAATTCCCTGATCGAAAATCGGCGCTTTGGCTCGATGATCCTCGGCTCCCCTTCAATCCCGCCAAGATCGGCCGCCAGACGGATGGCGTCCTCGAGAGTGCCCAACTCATCCACCAGCTTTGCTTCCTTCGCCTGGCGGCCGGTGAAAATCCTCCCGTCCGCCAACGGGGTGACATCGGCCACCTCCATCGAACGCCCTTCGGCAACGGCCTGGATGAACTGAGAGTGCACATCGTTCATCACCGCCTGTAACACAGCCCGCTCCTCGTCGCTCATTTTTCTGAGCGGCGAACCGACATCCTTGAAGCGGCCGCTCTTGACGACGACTCCTTCGACGCCGAGCTTGCTGAGCAAGCCTTCGATATTGGCCGTTTCCATGACGACGCCGATGCTGCCGGTCAGGGTTCCTGGATTCGCAAGGATGCGATCGGTGGCGGCCGCAATATAGTAGCCGCCCGATGCGGCGACATTCCCCATCGAGGCCACGACAGCCTTGTTGTGCTTGTTCCTTACGCGCTTGACCTCGTCGTAGATCTCCTGAGACGGCACCACGCCTCCGCCCGGACTGTCGATCCGTAATACGATCGCCTTCACGGAGGGATTGTCTCCGAATTTCTTCAGTTCGCCGACCGTCCACTGTGAGTCGAGGATGACTCCTTCGACACGGATCAGGCCTACCCGATCCTCTCCCGTCAGATCCAGATCCGGAAAGATCAGACTGAGCGCAAAGGTTAGGCCCATTCCGATCAGGATAATCCACAGAAGCAGCCGGAAGGGCCGGAAGGGTCGCTTCGGCTTCGACTCACGCTCGTCAGCCATGGCCGGATCGAATTCCCGATGAAGTTTCTCCTCCGTGGTCACTCGCCTCCTTTTTTCCGATTGTGCTTCGCGGCGCGCCCCAGGCTTTGATCGAGCGCGGCCTGTGAAGCGTGGTATTCCTCGACTTGTCGTCGTTCCGAATCCATTTGGTGATCCCGGAGACTCAATGCGATCTTCCGCTCCTCACGATCGACTTTGATGATCTTGGCTGTCACTTCATCCTGGAGCTTGAACTTCTCCTCCAGGCGAGCTTGAGGTTCCAGCCCCGCTTCGCTCACGTGGATGAGCCCCTCTACCCCGCCCTCCAACTCCACAAAGAGTCCGAACTCGGCCAGCTTGCTCACCTTGCCAGTTGCAGTCTCGCCGACGCGGTAGCGGTTGGGGATCTCATCCTCCCAGGGATCGCGTGTGAGTTGTTTATATCCCAACGAAAGGCGCTCTTTCTCCTTGTCGATCCGCAGGATGACCGCCTCGACTTTCTGCCCCTTTTTGAACAGCTCGGAGGGGTGCTTGACGTGCTTCGTCCACGACATGTCGGAAATATGGATGAGCCCGTCGATCCCTTCCTCCAACCCGATGAAGGCGCCGAAGTCGGTCAGGCTTTTGACTTTGCCTTCGATCCGTGCGCCGAGCGGATACCTGGCTTCGATCATATCCCAGGGATTCGGCGCCGTCTGTTTCATGCCCAACGAGATCTTCCGGTTGGCCGGGTCGACGTTGAGCACCGCGGCCTCAACCTGATCTCCCACCGTGACGACCCGGGACGGATGGCGCACTTCGTGTGTCCACGACATTTCGGATACGTGGACCAGCCCCTCGACCCCCGGTTCCAGCTCCACAAACGCCCCGTAATCGGTGAGGCTCACTACGCGGCCGCGTACCTTTGTCCCGATCGGGTACTTCACCGCGACGGTGGTCCAGGGATCGGCGGACTTCTGCTTTAAGCCCAGGGAAATCCGTCCGGTCTCGCGGTCATACTTCAAGACCGTCACTTCCACCTTGTCGCCCACTTGGAACATCTCGGAGGGATGGCCGACGCGCCCCCAGGACATATCAGTGATGTGCAAGAGGCCGTCGATCCCGCCCAGGTCGATGAAGGCACCATAGTCGGTGATGTTCTTCACGGTGCCTTGGATCAGTTGTCCTTCTTTCAGGGTGGATAGCGTGGTCTGCCGCTTCTTGTCACGCGTTTCCTCCAGCAAGACGCGTCGCGACACCACCACGTTCCCCCGCCGGTGATTGATCTTGATGATCTTGAGCGGAAACGTCTTGCCCACGAGGCTGTCCAGGTCACGGACCGGATGGAGGTCGATTTGTGACCCGGGGAGAAATGCTTTGACCCCGATGTCGACCATCATGCCGCCCTTGATTCGCGAGAGAATCTTCCCCTCGATACTTTTTTCCTCCTTATAGAGCCTCTCCAGCTCCTCCCAAATTTTCATCTTGTCGGCTTTTTCCTTCGACAAGACGAGATTGCCCTCGGCATCTTCGCATTCTTCGAGGTACACCTGGATGCGATCGCCGACCTTCAGACGTTGGAGGTCATCGGGCGAGAACTGATCGGAGGGAATCATGCCCTCGGATTTGTAGCCGATGTCGACCACCACTTTGTCTTTGGTCAATGCCACCACGCGCCCTTCGGTGATCGTGCCCTCCTCAAAGTTCCGAAAGGTTTCCTCGTACAACGCCGCGAGGGCATTGCGGTCCAACTTGGGCTCATTCTGGCTGGAAGCGGTATTCATCCTCGTATCCTAGTCCTCCGACAAGCGTCGGGTGCTGAAAGGTAAAGGCGGCCGCGCTCGCTCAGCGTTGCAAGGCGCGGTCGCTGGGATCTGAAGGGATCTGCTGTCCCTCATCGTCAGCCTCGGTCTCCACCCCAGGATCAGAGACACCACCCAGTTCGGCGATCTTCGCCATTACGGTTCGGCTGACATGTCGATAAAACTCTCTTGCCTGCATTCTGGAAAGCGCGTCCGAAAAATCCAACGGGGCCCCGAAGGTCACGGTCACCAACCGGAATTTGGGCCAGCTCGCCTCCGGGGGCAACACCTCATAGGTGCCTTGAATGTAGACCGGGACGACGGGGCATTTCGTTTGCGCGACCAAGAGGCCGATTCCGGGTTTCCCCGGCCGTAGCCGCCCAGTCGGCGTACGTCCCCCTTCCGGAAAAATCACGAGCACCTTTCCTTGGCGCAGCAGCTCTGCAGACTTGCTGAGCGCCTCTCGATCGAGCCGCCCCAGGCGTAACGGAATCCATCCCAACGCGCGAAGGATCGTGTTGACGATAGGATACGGGAACAGGTCGGATCGTCCCAAATACCAAGCCCTTCGCAGAATCCCGCAGCCGAGCAATGGAATGTCGAAGTAGCTGGCATGATTGGCAGCCAGGAGCATGCCGCCCCGAGCAGGTATGGTTCCCACTGCCCGGTACCGGAAGCACAGCACCGCAAGCGCTCTCGTGAGAAGCCAGAGAACTCCATAGAGCAACCCGCTCACAGCCTAGCAGCGATCACGGCCATCATCTGATCGACCACGTCCTCTGCCCGAATCCTACTGGTATCGATCCGACGAGCATCAGGCGCGGCCGCCAAGGGAGCTACGGCCCTGCCCCGGTCTCTGGCATCGCGACCGGACAGGTCACGCCGGATGTCTTCTAATCCGGCACGATGGCCGGCTGCCGACAATTCTTGATGCCTCCGCTCAGCCCTGATCGCCTCATCGGCTTCGAGAAAGAATTTCACGTCCGCCTCCGGAAAGACCCGCGTCCCGATATCCCGGCCTTCCGCCACCAGTCCTCCGGTCGCGCCGATTTTCCTCTGGACGGGAAGGAGCCATTCTCGTACGGCGGGGATCGCCGAGACTACGGAAGCCGCCGCACTGACCTCCCTCGTCCGTAGCTCTCCCGTCACGTCTTTTCCGTCGACTGAGAGACGCAAGGTCCCGTCGGCCGCTTCCATCCGTAGATCCACCTTCGACAAGAGCGCGGTCACGGCGGCCTGGTCTTCCAGATCGATCCCTTCTGCCAGAGCCTTCCACCCGACGGCGCGGTAGAGCGCCCCGGTGTCCAAGTAGAGGTATCCGAGCCGGGCGGCCAGAAGTTTCGCCACAGTGCTTTTCCCTGCACCGGCCGGCCCATCAATGGCAATGATCAACGAAGTCTTCTCCTTACTCCTGGTGCCAGGCTTCCACAAGACCACGGGGCGTATTATTAGCCATCATGCGCGAGCAGTCAATAATTCCAATAGCTTATGTTCAAATTCCGGGAAAGAGGTGGTGATGCAATCCGTGTCTTCGATAACCAGGGGAGAGTCAGCCACCAGTGCGGCGATCGCCAACGACATCGCCACGCGGTGATCCCCATGGCTCACACAGGTGGTGCCTTTCAGCCTTCCAGGCTGCCCGTTGACGCCAAGCCCCCGAATCACCATCCCGTCAGGCGTCTCCGTGATGTTCGCACCCATGGCCCGAAGCTCAGAGGTCATCGTCGCGATTCTGTCACTCTCCTTCACGCGTAGCTCTTCAGCGCCGGAGATGACCGTCTCGCCTTCGGCCACGGCCGCCGCAACACACAAGATGGGAAATTCATCGATCGTCCGGGGGATCTCCTCGGAGCCGATGTGTATGCCCCGCAAGGAAGCTGATCGGACTTCCAGGTCTGCGACGGGCTCACCGGCCTCTTCACGCCGGTTGACCACGTGAATATCGGCACCCATCCGCACAAGAACCGAAAGAATTCCTGAGCGAGTCGGGATAATGCCCAAGCCCTCCAGCCGAA
>CAZZPI010000223.1:0-4968 GCA_964655865.1 uncultured Nitrospiraceae bacterium | reverse complement strand
CGAAGATGAACGTAAGCTCGGTGGGTTGCCCGTCGCTGAGCACGATGGTTGAGAGCGGGGTCTCTTCCGACGTGAGGGCGCGGTTACGTCGAGTCGGATTGCATGGGTCAGATCGCAGTGGCGGGCCGTGCAAGGTAGCGCGGGGCGAACGCAAAGAAAGCGAATGTTGTCCTCGTCGCGACTAGCCGACGGGCTTCTTGAGAAACCTGCCTGCGGGGATGACGATTCCGTCCTTCCCGCCAAGCATTTCTCCTCGATCGAGCAGAAACAACCGCCCGGCCAGTGCGGCCGTCGCGGCATCCAGCTCGTCACTGGTGGGGGTCTTTCGCAAGCCGTGCAGGCCCAATGCCCTCAGTCCTCTGAGAAGCCCCTCCAGGTTCCGGTGCTGGCGGGGAAGCCCCCATATGTCTTGCGCGGCGCCGGGGTAGCACTCGACAGCGTCATAGCCCATTGCATGGAGCTTCTGTTTCAGTGCGATCCCGCGCTCGGTCAGCATCCGCATCGGGCCGAGCGTGACGGGGAAAAACCGGATCCCTCGCCGAAGCAATTCGCGGTCGCAGTTCCGCAAGTGCTCGCCTGATCGGTCATGAATGGTCCGTCGTCCTCTTGGCAGGCTCAACGGAGCATCTATGGGGACCAGGTCCGGTCGCGCGTGCCGGACGAAGTCCAGGATCTGTTCATCGCTGAATGCAATGGAAGTGTGCGCCGTCAAACCCTGTAGCAGACACAGGCCGGTAGGCCGGCGCGGCGACCCGGCCAAATCGATGCCGACAACAACCAACGGTGTGCGCTTTGACATGATGAATCTCCCGAGAGGAGGAATTGTAGCAGACGGGTTCACTCAGCGTCCGCACGGGCTGCGGTCTGCAAAAGCGTATGGCTGGTTTGCCTGTCTCTCACGAGCCCATGGCTGATAGCGTATGGTTTATAGCTTCAGAACGAAACTGGGATGGGATCGTGGTTTACGGGGACGCAACGTCGACCATCCGTCGCCATCGGCAGGATCTGCGGCATGTGGACGAACGAGGCAGATAACGCTTCTTGCCACTCTGTCTGCTTATGAATCAAGGCTGGAAGAACCCAGGATGCCTGGTTGACCCCGCTGAGACGATCGTTTAGCGTGGAGGCTCGGCTGCGGCCATGGACAATGAACTCCTGAAGAAACTGGTCGATGATCCTAGGTACATCCCGGGATCTACGATTACTGTGATCGGTGGTGCGAGCGCTGCCCACAGACGGCTCAGTGCGCCGTCTGTGCGATCGAAGCCGAACAAGGCGGCGATCCTGAAGTTCATGAACTCCACAATAAGAAGTTCTGGCAGAACTGAGCGGAGACGCTCAACGTCGCGATGGAGCTGTTACAGGAATCGGCGGAACGCTTTGGTGTCGACCTCAATGCGATTAAGGACGACTGCTCGATAACGCCGTATGAGGTCTCTGCGGACCCAGCGGACGAAGAGGTGATGTGTCTCGCCGCGAAAGTTTACGCGGAACGCGCCGGTGGCGTGCTCGACGCGTTACAGGACTTGTTCGAGCAATGGCAAGCCCTTGAACCTTCGCATGAAGGCGAGCAGGTGATTACTCCAGAGAACTGGCGCGAGGCGAGAGATGTCATCGCCTGGTACCAGCACCTGATTTATATCAGGCTCAACCGTGCGAGAGGTGAAACGGTGCCTGACACCGTTTTCTGACATGGATCGTGAACGCGCACGTCGTGTTGTAGGCGCCGTTCGCCGCAGGGCCGAGAAGCAGGTGTCCTAAACGGCGGACCCATGCACGGAATAAAAAGTCCTGTCCTCCTCCCCTTCCGGCGAAGTCCGCTCCCAACCATGGACCACCAGGCCACGCAGGAAATTCAAGATGTCGCCGGTTCTCGGTTCTCGAGTGGGCCGCAACGTATAGCTCGACCGTCGCCATCGGCCGGGTGCTCCGGCCTGTGGCTGGTTTCATAGGAAACCGGTTCTGCCAACTTCTTCTTTTCATTCGCGGAAATTGTAGCAGGCAACGGGATCAGCCATTGCGTGAATATCCCTGTTTATCTCAGATGATGCGGTTTTTCTGTTGCCAGGGCTGAGGAGGGATGTTAAATTAGGCTTGTTTTGTTTCTACCAGAGAGAGGTTGTACTCATGATCACCAAGATCAAATCTTCTGTCAGAACCCACCGCTTGAGCATTAATGCGGCACGTCGTCTGTTTGACCGTGAGGCCCGCCGCCATCTAAGGATGTCGGGCAAGGAATTTCTCCGTCGTTGGGAAGCCGGTAAGTTCAATGGCCAGGCGGATACTTCAGCAGTAAGACGCGTCGCGATGCTCCTGCCCTTTGGCCGGTAAGACTCCCTACCAGGCAGTTCGAAACTTCCTCGATCCGCTTCAGCGCGCGGTTTCCTGTGTGTATCATGCCGTCATCCACCACGGGGGTAGAGAGTATGAGGTGAACACTGGACCTTACGCTCTCGTGATTGGAGGCGTGCGTAGGCTGAAGCGAAATCCTCCACTGACCCTCGATATTCGGATGCAGTACAAGATTGTTGAGGCGTCAGGAGATCGAGGACCATATAAAGTCAAAATCACCGCTTACATGTACATCGTGGAAGACCACCGGGGGCATGAACTCTTTTCCTATCATTGGCACCCAGACTCGCCCGAAGTCAAATTCCCTCACCTTCATGTCGAACATCCCACTCTTAAGAAAGCCCACCTCCCGACCGGCAGGATTTCGTTGGAAGAGGTGTTAAGACTCTTGATCACTGACTTCGGCGTCTGCCCGCTTAAATCAAACCGGGACGAGATTCTTACAGAAACCCTCGGGAAGTTTTCCACTTACCGGACTTGGGGCTAGACCCGCAGCGCCTGATCCAGCGACAGGACGCACAGTTCAGCCCGAATCAGCCCACGCGCGACCGTGAGGTGCGCGGGATGGGATCGTGTAAAGCGGGGTCTTGTTGGTGAAATGCTTAGGCCGGCCATCGCCCTTGACAGGCACCGTTGCAGCCTTCCCATCCAAGTGTGAATGACCCCATTCTTTCCTCCTATAACTCATAATAGTCCGTACCGTTTCGAGTAGAGCCGCCTCTGAACTAACGACACCAGCTATGCGGAATAATGAGAATGTCCCGATTTCCTGGCCTCTTCCGGGATTACGCTAGGACGCCTGTTTGCCTCGCTCCTCAGGCGGAACTGTAAGCCACATCAGAGCTGGCTCGTAATCGAAGTAGAATTCAGGTTTGCGTGGCAGGTCGATGTGGGTGCCAGAGAGTGTAGTGGTATGGGGACTCTCTGGATGGCTAGCGGGACGTTCGTAGAACGTAGACGCATCTTTGAACGCTGGAAAGAAAATTAGATTGCAACCAAGCCTGACTAGTACGCTGTGTAATTCGAAGGGCCAGTACACGAAGTAGATTCCATCATCACCCGTTACCCTTCTGGCATGCTTGATTATCCCCAGAGTGATACGCTCATCGGGGTTTCGGAGTTGTTCCCTAATAGGGTCAAGTTCCGGTCGCAGGATGAAGTTGTAGCCAAGCGCAGGGAACGCATAGAGGTAGGCTACACGGAGCCACCCTAACGCCTCTCTCCATCGGTTACGACGAATCGGAATAGTGATCTTGAAACGCAAGTTGCGTATTCCTGAATCGCATGCTTGGTCGAGTTCCGCTGAAAGCGCTCTATGGGCCTTGGGATCACTCTTCTCTGGGATGCCCGTGATATGGAACATACCTGGGGCTAAGGTTGCTTTCGCGTTGATCGCGTAATTGGATAGAGAGAACTTGATAGGTACTTGACGCTTGCCGGCCGCAATCTCCCGAAGGTCGCGTCCACTCCTGATGTGGGGGTCAAGCAGGCGCCCAGCTTTGTAATTGCATGGAGCACAAGTCAATAACAAAGGGTTTCAACCTACAGATTTAGGTGGTACGTCATCAAGTGTAAGCGCTGTTGAACTATCAAATCCTTGTAGGCAGAGCGGGCAACCATACACTCTGGGTGCCGCTGGTCTCGCTCGAACCAGAGCCTCTGCGCCATACATAAACCAGGCTTGTCGCTTCTGGTCGTTTCTGCTCAGCATTGTGGGTTACGGGATTATAGCAGATGCCTGAAAACAGCGGCGCCGCGATGGCGAGAACAGCTTAGAAGATCTGAATGTCCAAGGTCTCTTCTCCCTCTGACCGGTAACCAACGGATTTTATCTTGTGAAGTTAACGGCTCTATGTCTGTTCCCTGCGCTTTGATGCTATGATCGCCCACCCTAACAGCGCAGCTACCCCAGAGCATTGGACGAGGGAGACCAATGGACTGGCTGAGAGTCCTACCATTTATCGGCCCATTGTGGAACTGGTTCCGTTCCCGCGTGGGCCTAAATCGGGAACATGATGTGGCAATTATCAAGAAGTTGGACGCCATAGCAAACGAAGCACGTGTTGACGAAATCTTGAACGACCGCATTTTCAGAAGCAATCTTCGATACGATGACGTTGACGTGCTCAGGGACTTAATTGAAACGTTCAACCGTATCGAGAACCGATACCTTGACGGCACGGTGCAGCTACGGGCCGAAGAACTAGCTTGGGAGATGGATAGATTGCTATCACTCGTTCATCAGACATTTTGGGAGGTGCCAAGCGGAAAGCTAAAGTTCCACCCTGACTGGATAGACCCTTTAGTCTTTGACGCTGAATGGAAGGAACTGAACGAAAAACTGGAATGTACATGGGAGGCTTACAAAACCTATCGGATGGCTGTAAAGGATCGGCTTAAGCTGTAATCGTTTTCTGTTGGTGCCCTTCGGGCGCCAAAGCACCCAAGATACTGGTGAAAGAGCAAGGTGTCAGACATCGTTTCCGTCCACTAAAATCATTCAACACCACCGCTAACGAAAAAGGCCACTTCGAGCGTGGCCTTTTCGTTTACTCTCCCCCCGTGTGTGCCGGGCATGGCACGAAGCGAGGGAGGTGAAAGTCCTCCTGCCAGGTT
>CAZZPI010000222.1:0-4970 GCA_964655865.1 uncultured Nitrospiraceae bacterium | reverse complement strand
AGCGCGGCTTCGTGATCGGGCCATCGCGGCCACGAGCAAGGGCCTGGTCATCACCGATGCCCGCCAGTCCCACCGGCCGATCATCTATGCAAATCCGGCTTTCTTGTCGCTGACCGGCTATTCATCCGAGGAGGTGTTCGGGAAACCGTACACGATTCTCGTCGCCCCAGAGACAGACCCCGCAACGATCGATATGTTGACCAAGGCGCTCCACGATGGTCGGCCTTGCCGGACCTTGTTCCGCCAGTCGAGAAAAGACTGCCCGTCATTTTGGAGCGAGGTGACGCTCTCACCCGTCCGGGACGATTCGGGCAGAGTGACCGAGTTCATGTGGGTGCTCGCGGACGTCACGGATCGCCAGAAGGCGGTGGACTTGCTCAAGCAGAGTGAAGAGCGGTTCCGGCTCGTGGTAGAGGCATCGCCGAGCGGCATCTTGATGATCGACATGGCCGGCCGGATCCTGCTCGTGAACCGGCAGATCGAAATCCAGTTCGGCTACACTCGCGACGAGTTGGTGGGCCAGTCGGTCGAATATCTGATCCCGGAGCGGTTTCGCGTCCAGCATCAGGGCCATCGGGCCCGATTCTTCGCCGCTCCCGCTGCGCGGCCCATGGGGACGGGGCGCGATCTGTTCGGACTCCGCAAAAACGGCACGGAGTTCCCGATCGAGATCGGCTTGCAACCCATCACCACGGCCACCGGGCGGCACGTGCTCGCGTCGATCGTGGATACAACCGAAAGCAGGCATAAAGAACATGAGATTCTGGAGAGCGAAGAACGCTTCAGAACTATGGCCGACACGGCCCCTGTCTTGATTTGGATGTCCGGGCCGGACAAGCTGTGTACTTATTTCAACAAAGGGTGGCTCGAGTTTCGGGGCCGGACGATGGACCAGGAATTGGGAAACGGCTGGGCCGAGGGTGTGCATCCCGACGACCTCGACCGGTGCCTGCAGACCTATCATGAGGCGTTCGATTGCCGGCGTCCGTTCATCATGGAGTATCGTCTGAAGCGATCGGACGGTGTCTACCGCTGGATGCTCGATACAGGGAATCCTCGCATAACCCGTTCCGGGGATTTCGCCGGCTATATCGGCTCCTGCATGGACATCTCCGATCGGAAAGCGGCCGAAGAGGACCGGATGCGGCTCGAGGCTCAGATCCGTCATACGCAAAAGATGGAAGCGATCGCCACGCTAGCCGGCGGCATTGCCCACGAGTTCAATAACAGTCTGACGGCCATCCTGGGCTTCAGCGAGCTCGCCCTCAGGAAAATTCCCCCGGACACGAGGGCGCACGCGCAGATTCAGCAGGTAATCAAGGCCGGTCGCCGCTCGCGCGATCTCGTCCACCAGATCCTGACCTTCAGTCGGAAGACCGAGCAAGAACGTCGGCCCCTCTCCTTTGACGGACTGTTGAAAGAGGCGGTGAAGCTGTTGCGACCCACTCTCCCACCGACGATCGAGTTGCATGAGTGTATCGCCAGTCCGACGCACCAAATCCTGGCCGATCCCACTCAGCTCCATCAATTGGTGCTCAATCTCTGGACGAATGCGGTGCACGCGATGAGCGCCACCGGCGGGCGATTGGACATTCGTCTGGAGAATGTCAAGTTCGATGCCGACACCATACGGGGAGGCCAGCTCGTCCAACAAGGGTCTTATGTGCGACTCCTCATCCAGGATACCGGTACCGGTATGGATCCCGAAGTCAAAGCGCGCATGTTCGACCCGTTCTTCACGACGAAGGATGTCAACGAGCACACGGGCATGGGCCTGGCAGTCGTGTACGGGATCGTAACCCTCCATGGAGGGCGGCTGTGCGTGGAGAGCTGGCCAGGCAACGGGACCATGGTGGAGGTGTATCTTCCGACCATGACGCTCACGGACGGCGCCGAGCCCTCCGGCGATGCCCCGCTCCCGCGAGGGCATGAATGCGTGCTCTTCGTGGAAGACGAGCCCCAGCTTGCCGAACTCGGACGTGAGATGCTAGAGTCGCTCGGCTACTATACGGTGGTTCGGACGAGCGCCGCCGACGCGTTGGCGGCCTTCAGCATCGCACCGCAACGCTTCGATTTGGTGATCACGGATTACGTCATGCCAGATATGACCGGCGACCGCTTGGCGCAGGAACTCTTTCGATTGCGACCGGACATCCCCATTCTCCTCTGCACCGGCACCCCGTTGCCGAGGCAGAGTCTGCTGTCTTCCGGTATCCGCGCGACTCTCCACAAACCGCTTTTCGCTCGCGATGTGGCCATTGCCCTCCGATGCGTGCTCGACCACCCCGTCACGAATGGGACTCCTCGTGCATCCGTCCCATCAATTTCCGAGGAGCTACATGCCGTCGGTCCTGATCGTTGACGACGACGACCAGATCCGAACCCTGGTGCGCGAGACGCTGGAGCAGGCCGGCTACAGCGTGACGGAGGCGCGTGACGGGAAAGAAGGCCTGCAGCGCTACCGGGTCACTCCGTCCGATTTGGTCATCATGGACATTCTGATGCCGGGGCAGGACGGCTTGGAAAGCATCTTGTCGCTGCGTCGTGAATTTCCCCAGGCCAAGATCATCGCCATCACCGGCGGCAGCGATATGATCGGGATGTTGAACTTCCTGGACGTCGCCAAGATGCTGGGTGCTCACCGAACTCTGCGAAAGCCGTTCGACATGAAGGCCTTGATCGAAGCGGTCCAGGCGGAACTTAACGCCTAGCAGGGCGCTCCTGCGACTCCCGTCGCACGACGCGTCCTCCCCTTATTCGTTACCCTTCACCCCTTACGACGTCAGTTGACTTCTTCAACCGCCGCTCGCAGACTTCACGCACGCGTATGCTGCTTCAGGTCTTTCCTCACGCGACATGGCGACACGTGAACGCGGCGCTCGGGAGTCTCGTGGTGACGGTAGGGATCTGGCTGGTGGGAGGCGCATTACCCGTGCCGGCCCTGGTCGCGGTTGCCTCCATGGTCGCCGGGTTTCTGCTCTGGCAGGGACATTCCGTCGGTTTGATCTGGGCTTGGTCCACGCTTCTTCTGGGCCTCGAAAGCCTGGCCTTTCCCGTCGTCACCCTGTGGCAACAGCCACCGGACACGGCGGAACCGAACCAGGAGCAGATGGCGACTCTGCTCACGGCGGTGGTGTTCGGACTCTTCTCCTCCGTGTTTTGGATCTCGTTTGCTTGGGGGCTGTTCAGGTGGGCGAGGCGCGATCGGGAATCGCCCGTCGCCGCCGTTGAAGGGGCTGCGGCGAAGGGCAGGAAAGCGAAGATAGGGAAGGATTCCAGCCGCTGAGGCTACGTAAACTGGATCGGATCGACATCTACGTCCGTTCTCACACCGGCAAGGCGCTCCGCCGCCTCCAAGGTCGCCCTCACCGTCTGGAGAGCCAGCTCGCGGTGACGGGACTTGATCAGCAGATGCCATACATATCGTCCTCGCACCCGAGGAACAGGCGCAGGAGCCGGCCCCAGCACCACGATCTCCTCTCCATCAACAGGGCGAGGCGCATCCGCGAGCCCCGCGTTGCCGGCACTCCCATCAGCCGTCGCCTCTTGAAGGAGAAGTCGCCAGCGCCTCGCTGCTCGTTCAGCAAAGCTGAGATCTTTCCCGGTGACGCTGAGGCGGATGAGATGCATCACCGGCGGGTAGCCGAGGGTTTCCCGGAAGGCTGCTTCGCTCTGATAGAACCCTTGCGGGTGGATGCCAATTACCGCGGCAATCGCATGATGTGAGGCCAGCGCGGTTTGAATGACCGCACGCCCACCGGATTCTGCCGGTCTCGCGAGCAAGAGCGCATCGAGGAGGCTGCCGTAGGTGCGCTCTGCCGAGCGGAAGTCCGGCACCTGTAGACCCCCATCGGCGTGAGGAATGCCCACAAACCCCACCTTCGGCAAGGGCCCGCGCTGGAAGAGCATTTGCGTCCCGATGACCAGATCGAGCTCCCCCGCCCACAAGAGGCGAACGATCGCCGTCGACCGCTGTGCCGCCGCCGCTTCTTCCCGATCGAGGCGCGCCAGTCGAATGCGGGGGAAGAGGCGGCGGATCTCTTCCTCGAGGCGCTCGGTGCCGAATCCCACAAGGTCAAGCTGGGACGCCGCACACACGACACAGGTCTCAGGCGGTGAACGACGTTGGCCACAGTAGTGACAGAGCAGATGCGACTCCCGCCGATAGTAGGTGGCAGCCACGCTGCACCGGGGACATTGGACCACGGTCCCGCAATCGCGACAGACGAGGGCGCCCCCGTAGCCTTTGCGGTTGAGGAACAGGACGGCGCCGGCTTCCTGTCGCAACGAGTCCTCGATTCCCTGCACCATCGGCGGCGCAAGGAGCCGGTCCCTGGGAGCGTCACGCAGATTGACGACCGTCACTGCAGGGTAGTCCCATTGCTCCTCGGGCAGGCCGAGGACGAGACCTTCCTTCCGGACCCGCATCATCGTCTCGAGAGAGGGGTGGGAGGAGGCCAGCACGAGGACGGACTCCTCCTGCCGAGCCCGCCACCACCCGACATCACGCGCGTGATAGTGCGGCGTCTGCTCTTCCTTCAGCGAGGGATCTTCTTCCCCCTCGATCCATATCAATCCGAGCCTGGGCAGGGGGGCGAAGATGGCAGACCGCGTGCCGATCACGACCCCGACCTCCCCCTGCTGAATCGTCCGCCAGGCAGCCCGACGTGCATCATCCGACAACCCGCCGTGCAGCAGGACCGCGGGAGGTCCGCCGCTCTTCCTGAGAATGTGAGAGAGGAACGTGGCCCGCTCCGTCTCCCCGGTGACCACGAGCGCGTGGCTTTGCTTCGCGATAAGAGCACCAAGCGCGCGACGGAGACAGGCGAGGCGACGCTCCCAGGGAGCGTGGAGCAGGATCGGGAGGAAGCCTCCGGTTTCGATTGCCTCTGCCAGCCCGTTCCGCCAGAGGGAAACCGGCGGGGCGTGCTGGGTCCAATCAAGCGACTGAGGAACCAGCTCAGCTTCGG
>CAZZPI010000221.1:0-4980 GCA_964655865.1 uncultured Nitrospiraceae bacterium | reverse complement strand
CTGGTCCATCGGGATCGCGGCGGCGATCATGCTGATCGTGCCGTTTATCCTCTATGCGATTGCGCCGGAAGGACCGATCCGGGAAGGCGATACCGTCTTCGGCAACGGCCGTCACAGAGTCGCGCTGGTTGAGCCGATGCGCTACCAAGCCGCCGGCTACGACGGCACCTGCGTGGTGGAATTCAGGGATCCCCTCGTGGTCATCAAACGACCGTTGGATCAACCTGAGGCGACGTTGGTCGCCCAGGTCCAGGGCAAAACCCGTCTGCAATTCCCGTTCTGCCCACCTCAGGCGGAAGTGCTCGTCAAACCTCACCAGGTGTTTCAGAAACCCGATCTAGTGAGCGACCTTCGAGACAGCCTGAAGGAGCTCTTTGGTCGATAGGAACTGGCCGGAGGGAACGCCGCCGCCCGATTACGCCTTCAGCTTCTCGGCAAAGCGCCTGCGGAACTTCGTGACCTTGGGGCCGACCACATAGGTGCAATAGCCCTGCAGCGGGTTTCTGGCGAAATATTCCTGATGGTACGCCTCCGCCTCATACCAGGGGCCGGCGGGCACGACCTCCGTGACGATCGGGTCAGGAAAGATTCCTTCGTTGGTGAGCGAGGCGATCACATCGATCGCGGTTTGCTTCTGTTCCGGCGAGTGATAGAAGATCGCGGAACGGTACTGTGTCCCCACGTCGTTCCCCTGGCGGTTCAACGTCGTAGGATCATGGATGACGAAAAATACTTCGAGGAGCTCGCGAAAGGAAACGACCCGGCGGTCGAACGTGATGCGGACAGCCTCGGCATGGCCCGTCCTGCCGGTGCAGACCGCTTCGTACGTGGGGTCTTTCACCGGGCCGCCGATATAGCCGGATTCAACCGACAGCACACCCTTCATCTGGTCATATACGGCTTCCAGGCACCAAAAACATCCACCCGCGAGTGTCGCGACTTCAGTTGTAGGAGGATTCTGATCCGACGTGCTCATGAGTGTTCTCTTTCGAAGTCGCCGATTCGCGGCAACTCTTAC
This sequence comes from uncultured Nitrospiraceae bacterium, assembly GCA_964655865.1. Lineage (GTDB taxonomy): Bacteria > Nitrospirota > Nitrospiria > Nitrospirales > Nitrospiraceae > JBBIJI01. Next base: position 3,962 of record CAZZPI010000221.1, on the reverse strand, counting down.
AGGGATTCCTATCCGCGATGTCGGCACGACACGCTGGAAGAATACCGTCGGCCTTCCAGCTCTTCAATAGCCGGCTTTGTCGCTGCGTCTGCGCCGCAAGGTTATGGCTTTCAGGGAGTCTCGGGGGGCGCCTCAATTGTTCTGCGAGACGTGGAGAAGCTTAATAAAGCGATGGAGCCGTTCTTGTTCCTCGGCGCGAAGGTGTTTGAATTCGACCCCGAATCCCATACCGCTCGACCATCGGACCTCTCCGACCTCCACCTTCAACGGCGCATATTGTCCCGGCAGTTGCACCCGCAGCGCGAGAAACGCTTGGGGGAGAACCGGTTCCTCGCTGACGATGGCACAACCTTCGGCCGACAGGTTGGTCAGCACTCCTCCGCCAGCGACCTGGTTCCCGGAAAACGAGACGGGGAGATCGACTGAGTAGCGGACCTCTTTTCGTTTTTCCACTGGGCTCTCCCCCGTTAGGCTCGCCTGATCTTGGGATCTCGCCCGGGTCGGCCCTACGCTAGGTCGCGCCCGCCTCAGCGTCAGGAATCTTCAGAAAGGAATGGATCACGTGTGGGGCTGCCCGTGTCATGGCCCGGGCGCCGGCAGGTCCGGGTCTCGACTGAAAGTGAGAAGCGGTTCGGTCAGCCTCGCCTCTATCCAGTCGAGCTGCGCTCGACACGGGAGGGGGCCCGAACCAACTCCCCTCCCGTACCCACTACCAGAACGGCGTCAGCGGCCCAGCTCTTCTTTGAGTTCCTTGACCACAGCCCGCAGCTTCGTCTGTTCCTCAGGCCGGACCTCTCCGAATTCCACGCCGAACACTCCCACTTTAGTCCAGCGAACCTGCGCTTCGTCAATGCGCAGGGGCCAGTCGAATCCCGGCACGTACAGGCGCATTTCATATTTCATCCCGGCGATCACCGGCGCTGTGCTTTCGATTTTGCAGCCGCCGAGCGAAAGATCGACCGTCCTCCCCTCTCCTTCTTGCTGGTTCGACGAGAACGTGCTCCTGAACTGCACCGTAAATCTGACCTGCTTGCGTTTCTCCATCTCAGAATCTCCCTTCATGGAGCGCACTCTCGTTTGCCGGACGACTCTTGGCTTCAGTGGGATACGCCTTTCTCGCCAGGAAATCAACGGAGAGCTTCACAATGTGGCTACGGGCACGACCTGAACCGGATCACCATTTGGAATGACCTCAAGCATCGGGAAATCGAAACGCGGGGAGAAAAGAAAACGGGCAGACCGGATGTTCACGGCCTGCCCGTCCCGACGGATCCCTTCCGATGAGCTACTTCGTTCGCAACAGCATGTGGCCGCGGCGGTTCTGTTGATAGCAGCTCTCATCCTGCTCCGCGCAGAACGGCCGCTCTTCGCCATACGAGACGATGGCCACCTGCTTCGGGTTGACACCCAAATCGATGAGGTAGCCTCGGGCTGCCTTGGCGCGCTTTTCCCCCAAGACCAGGTTGTAGTCCTGATTCCCGCGCTCGTCGCAATGGCCTTCAACCCTCATCACCGCCTTGGGATTCTGCTTCAGCCAGGCTGCGTTGTGGAGCAAGGCCTTGCTCCCTTCGTCGGAAATCGTCCAGCTATCGTACGAGAAGAACACGTCTTTCATGCCGGCCGCCTCGGCAGCCGCTTCCTCTTGCGCCTCTTCCTTCGTCAGCTCAGCGCGCCGGCGTGACGAGGGCGGCGTGCCTGGAGACACCTTCGCTACCGTCGCACCCTGCTGGCCCACGCGCTCTTCATCGGCGACCCGACCATCGACCAGCGGATTGATCCCACGAAGACTTCCACCCTCGGGAGCAGAGCCTGACCCACCGTGACCAGTCGAACCGACCCACCCCTGCGCGGTTGATCTTGATCCGGGACTGGAGGAACTTGATCCAGGACTGCTGGATTGCTCGCTGCCGCCAGATGAGAGCCACTTCGTGTTGCAGCCCTGACCGACTAGCAGTAGGACTCCAAGCGTCGCTACGATGATTGGCTTAGCAGTGCTGTTCTGCATGGCTTTAACTCCTTGCTTGTGTATCATGTCGAAGGGAGGGCAGAACACCGTCCTACCCCAGGATTTCCCTCAATTGTCTTGAAAAAAATATACCACCGGCCAGTTTTCACCCTTCTATCGCCTCACACAGGCTCTAAGCCAATGAATTCAGGCGATTAGAAGGACGAGGCGATGAGTTGAAGAGAAGGGCTCAGCCGAATCTCAGTCGCGCACACTGTCCGGGCAGGCAACCTAAGATCAAGATTGAACAGTGAAGCTCATGAAACGCTCATCGAGGGGGGAAACATTCAAGATCGGAAACAGCTTTGGCAGGAAGGATGGTGAGCCGCCTGGGACTCGAACCCAGGGCCCTCGCCTTAAAAGGGCGATGCTCTACCGTCTGAGCTAGCGGCTCACGCACGGGATGCTGGCATCGCGGAGGCAACCTTGTCAACCCTGCGGTGACCGGCAGGGTCACGCGGAGTTATCGCGCCCGTCTCTTCACGGGACGTCCGCGTTTGCGTGAGTCCTTAAGGGGATGGCGAAGAATGATGGTTTGGTCTCGCTTGGAACCGGTGGAGATCATGTCGATCGGACATTCCGCCAGTTCTTCGATGCGGGTCAGGTACCGCTTCGCCTCCACCGGAAGCTGCTTGTAGCTGCTCACGCCCGTGGTGGACGCAGACCAGCCTTTCATGGTCTGGTAGACAGGTTCACAACCGGTGAGCGTCTCGAGGTCGGCTGGAACGTCCCTAAACACGTGCCCTCCATACCGATAGCCCGTACATAGCTTCAACTCCTTGATCCCATCCAGCACGTCAAGCTTCGTCAACGCTAGGGAAGAGAGCCCGTTCATGCTCGTGGCATATCGCACCAGCACGCCATCGAACCAGCCGCAGCGCCTCGGGCGGCCGGTGGTCGCACCAAACTCTTTGCCTCGCTCCTGAAGTGCTCCACCGACCTCATCCGTCAATTCCGTCGGGAAAGGTCCGCTACCCACTCTTGTGGTGTAGGCCTTTGCCACGCCCAGCACCTTGTCGATCTTGGTGGGGCCCACACCCGTGCCCGTACAAGCACCGCCGGCCGAGGCACTCGAGGACGTGACGTATGGATAGGTCCCCAGATCCACGTCGAGATGCGTCCCTTGCGCCCCTTCGAACAGCACGGTTTTCCCGGCATCGATCGCCTTATTGACGAGTGCACTTGTGTCGACGATATAGCCTTTGAGTCGCTCTGCGTAGCCCATGTATTGCTGGAAGACTTTCTCGACCTCAAATCGCTCGACCTTGTGCAACTCTTCCAGGAACCAATTGATCTCGACGAGGTTCTCTTCAAGCTTCCGCCGAAAAGCCGAGGGATTCAGGAGATCCCCCATCCGGATACCGATGCGAGCCATTTTGTCCGTGTACGCAGGACCGATACCCCGGCCGGTCGTGCCGATGCGGCGTGATCCTTTCGATTTCTCCGCGGCTTTGTCGATCGCCTTGTGATAGGGCAGGATGAGGTGCGCACGCTGGCTGATAGCGAGGTTTTTCCCGACCTTGATCCCCTTGGCTTGAAGCTGGTCCATCTCATCGATTAGGGCCGCCGGATCGACGACGACGCCGTTCCCGATGATGCACAGCCTCCCCCGATAGAGGATTCCGGATGGAATAAGATGGAACACGAAGGTCCCTCGTTCGTTGATGACCGTATGCCCGGCATTCGAGCCGCCCTGGTACCGAACGACGACGTCCGCATCCTGTGCAAGGATGTCGACGATCTTGCCTTTCCCCTCGTCTCCCCACTGGGTTCCAACGACCACCAGATTGCTCATCGCATCTCCCAAGATCTCAAAAAAACAGCCCTGACCGCGAAAAAGTCAGAGCAGGCGCGTCATCCTAGGGTGACCCCCGGGCTTTGTCAAGACGAGGCTCCATCGCTGGTGATGTCAAGCCGCTTGTGTAAATTGGCGAAGGGTGCGCTGGCGCCACTCCAG
>CAZZPI010000220.1:0-4981 GCA_964655865.1 uncultured Nitrospiraceae bacterium | reverse complement strand
ACGCGGCCAGATCGGGCGCGGTCAGACCCGAAGCGTCGAGCAGGTTGGCGCGTCCCCAATGGTCCCCGTCCGGAGAGGGCTCCTCATACACGCCGTCGCTCATCAGCAGCAGTCGATCCCGGGCCTCCAAGTCGATCCGCTGAGCCTCAAAGGCTGCCGAGGGATCGAAGCCCAGCGGGAACGCCGGACTGCTCAGCCATTCGCTGGCACCGCCAGCCCGGCTCACCATGGCACCCGCATGCCCGGCGCTGGCAAATGTCAACCGCCGCGAAGGCACGTGCAGTCGCCCGCACCACAGCGTGAAATAGTCGCCGTCGGGCGTCAGGGGAAACCGCCGATTGGCCACCGTGAGCACCGCTCCAGGCTCGGTGGAGCCGACCAGTTGGGTCAAGGTGCCTGGATGCAGGAACGTGCTCATGGAGGCGGCGCGAAGCGCGGCGGACACGCCGTGGCCGGATGCGTCGAGCATGTACAGACACAGATCGTCCTGACCCGACCGGGAAATCCCGAACAAGTCTCCCCCCAACGCCGACGACGGAATGAACTGCCAGGCGACGGAGATCCCGCTGTGCGGGCTGCCTTCGGCCGGCAGGAGCGACTCCACGAATCGCGCCGCCGACTGTAACTCGGCTTCCAATTCCGCCTGCTTGTCCTTCAACAAGCGATTGGACCGGCCGAGCTCTTCCTTCGCCGCTTCGATTTCGCGGACCAACGCGCTGGCCCGCAGTCCCGCCAACACGCGAGCGAAAATTTCTTCCTTGCTCGCCGCCTTGCTCAGAAAATCATCGGCTCCCCGCTCGAGCCCTTCGGCAATGTGCGCCGGTTGATCGTGGGACGTCATCAGAATGAGCTGAACGGATTTCAATTCGCGATCCTGTCGGACAAGCTGGCAGAGCGTGGGGCCGTCGATCTGCGGCATGAGCCAGTCCACGACGGCCAAGTGGGGGCGTTCTCGACGGATGAGGTCGAGGCCTCTGCGTCCGTTATCCGCCTCCAACACACGATGGCCCATTCTCCGCAGGCGTGCCGCCATGGTCATGCGCGACACCGGCTCATCGTCGATGATGAGCACGGTCGCCTGACTCGATGTCGTGACCGGCTGGGGGCCTTCGTCTATATACGGCTGCGTCGCCATCGTTCGCGTACTTACGAGAGAGCCGGCTCCGTCCGTCCCGCCAGAGCATCTTCCTCGCGACTGTAGATCGGAATCATCGTATGGATGTTCGCCAGGTTCATGATCTCGCGTACGTAGGGCTGTGGGTTCAGCAGGGAGAACTTTCCCTGTGCCGTCCGGAATGCCTGGGCCACCAACGCCAAGAGCCCAAGCCCGGAGCTGTCGACAAACCGCACCTGCTCCATATTGACGATGACGTGCCGGCACCCCGCATAACGGGCTTTTTCAATCGCCGTCTTGAACGTCGCCCGCGTCGCGTAGGTAATATCGCCTTCCACGTCCAACACCGTGGCATGGTTGGTGGCCCGTTCTCGAATGTTCATAACCTTCACCTCCGATCGCCGTGACGATGGTCGATTGCATATGGGGATCGCGCGCCTATGAGTGAGCTCGCATCCACGAAACGGCAGGACGCGGTGCGACGGACAAGGCGCACGAGTCCCCTTTGCTATATCGGCCGATTGGGCGGTGGGCTTAAATCCGAGGGCTCGGTCTCGTCGGGAGTGTGGCGCCGACAACCTCGGGTATGCCGCTGGGGCTGGCGCTAGGTTTCGCTCAGACAGGCCAGAATCGCCGCAGGAATGTCGCCGAGAGGCAGGATCTTGTCCACGGCTCCGAGCTTAATCGCCTCTTTGGGCATACCAAAGACCGCGCAGGTGGCTTCATCCTGCGCGATGGTGAAGGCGCCCGCTAGCTTCATGGCCAACAGTTCTTTCGCTCCGTCTCCGCCCATTCCCGTCAAGATGACCCCGATGCTGCTGCGCCCGGCGAACCGCGCGACGGAGGCGAACAGCACATCCACGGAAGGCCGATGACGGTTCACCGGGGGATCCTGGTTCAGACGGACGTGGTACCGTGCCCCGTCGCGGCCAAGCGTCATGTGGTAACCGCCGGGAGCGATAAGCGCATGTCCCGGCAGGACGCTGGTGCCGTCTCCCGCTTCTTTGACGGAAATTCTGGACAGGGTGTTCAGCCGATCCGCCCACGTCTTCGTGAATCGTCCCGGCATGTGCTGAGCAATGAGAATCGGGGGGGTGTGAGGAGGGAGCACTTCAAGCACGGCTTTGATGGCCTCCGTACCGCCGGTGGAGGCTCCGATGGCGATGACCGCGTCGCGTGTGTCGAGCCTCTTCGCCACGGAGCCAACCGGGAAGCGTCCTGAGGCAAAGGGGAGCGACCTAGGGGATCGTTCGCCCATGACCCTGTCCCCCGCACTCCTCACCGTCGCCATCGCTGCGGCCTTTACCTTATCGATCACGTTCTGGGCCAGCTCTTCCATTCCGTCCCGCACATCGCTCAAGGGTTTGGCGACAAAATCCACCGCGCCCAGTTCGAGCGCGCGCAAGGTGGTCTCGCATCCGGCTTCCGTGAGCGAGCTCACCATGACGACCGGCATCGGGTGCCCCCGCATCAACTTCTCCAAGAACGTCAAGCCGTCCATCTTCGGCATTTCGACGTCGAGGGTCAGCACGTCCGGGTTCAGCGCTTTGATTTTCTCGCGGGCGATATAGGGATCGGGAGCCGTGCCGATGACTTCGATGTCGGGATCTCGTGAGAGCAGGGAGGCCAAGACCTGCCGCATCAACGCAGAATCGTCAACGATCAGCACGCGGATCTTGGACATCATCTCCACGTATTTGGTTTCGAGTTTCGGGTGTCTTGTTTCGAGTTCGACGTGAAACACGAAACACGCAGCTTGAAACCTCTCGCCCGTTAGAACAGCGTCACGTCGCTCTCCGGTTGCACCTGTTCCTTCGTCAAACGCCGGGCATATTCTTTTTCACGGTCGTGGATCGTCCGGTTTTTGAGAGATGCGATCTTCTTCATAAGCACTCGACCCGAATCGGTGAAGTAATAGACCTTTCGGGGATACACATCGCCCAAATCGCTCTTCGCCACGTCGAGGCCCTCCGTCCTCAGATAGTTCAGAACCCACTCCGTGTTACGTCCTCCGATGTCGATGTTGCCCTCGTAAATCTTGCCGGCGCCGAACAGCTTGATCTCCAATCGCCTTTTCATACCGCCGCGTTTCAAGATTTCATTGATCAACTGCTCCATGGCGAAGGAGCCGTAACGCATGGGTTCATCACCCCAGGCATCGTTGCGGTTACCATCCTTAGGAGTCGGGAGCATGAAATGGTTCATCCCGCCGACCCTGACGATCGGATCGCGTATGCACGCGGCAATGCAGGAGCCCAACACGGTGTAGACGATCATCGGCTCCAAGCTGACGAAAAACTCCCCCGGCAGAATGGATGCGATCTCATAAGGAAATCGGTGATCGCGCATCCGGCGGATATGGGCGAAGTTATCGCTCGGGTACGAGGCCATGGGCGATGGGCGATGGGCATTGGCGGGCTCAGTCATCACGCTCCCTCCATAACCTATGGCCCATCGCCTCTGGCCTCTAGCCGGCTTTCCGATAGATCGTCGGGGCGACCGGTTCGAAGGAATTGGTGACCCACTGGAGAGTCTCCGAGTGACCGATAAAGAGATACCCTCGGGGTTTCAGATAGTGACAAAACTTCTTGACGACCGCCTCCTGTGTCGGGCGATCAAAATAGATCATGGCGTTGCGGCAAAAGATGACATCGAGTGGAGACTTGATGGGAAACCGCTCGTTCATGAGGTTGATGCGACGGAATTTCACGACGGCCGCGAGATGAGGCTTCACTCTGACCAAACCCGCACGGGCTCCCTTCCCCCGAAGAAAATGGCGTCTGGCGACCGCGGTCGGCAGGTGTCGAATGCGGTCCTCCTCGTACATTCCGTTCGCGGCTTTCTCCAGGACGCGCGTGGAGAGATCCGAGGCGAGGATCCGAAAACTCCAGTCGGTCGGATCGGTGACACTTTCGAAGAGGGTGATCGCGATTGAATAGGGTTCCTCGCCGGTTGCGCAGGCGGACGACCAGACACGTATCTGCTTCGTCTCCTTCAACTCCGGCAGGATGCAATCGCGGAGGAACTCGAAATGAGCCGGTTCTCGGAAAAATTCCGTTTTGTTCGTCGAGATTAAATCGAGCATGCGCGCGAATTCAGCCCCGCTGGGATCGCTTGTCACCAACTCGTAGTATTGCTGGAACGACCTCAAGTCCAAGGCGTGCAGCCGTTTGGCAAGACGGGACACGAGGAACGACTGCTTGTGCGGACCGAGCGAGATGCCGCTCTCCTTGTACACGAGGGCGCGAAAGCGCTCGAACTCCTTCTCGGTAATGGTGTAGGCCATGCCACTCAGGCGGGATACCACACGAACAGCAACAGATACACGAGATAGGCCGTGAGCATCGTTCCGCTGAAGGTCCACACCAGCAAGGTTCCAAGCCGGCGATGCACCGAGAGGCCGGCCGCCATGGCTCCCACGCTGCCGTACCGCAGGCGGCGCAATCCCAAGTAGAGGTTATATGAGCCCACCCCGATTGTCGTGACGGCGAGCACCATATGGGCCGTGAACATGGGCACATAGAGCGCCCAATACTCACGGTCGCCCCCTCCGAAGCGCTCCCGGCCGAACAGGACCTGCTTGAGCACATACGCCACAAGCCACACGCCTACGATCGTGGAAGCCACGATCATCCGCCTGGAGTGATAAGCCAAATCATGCGCTTTCGCCGCCCGCACGCCGGTCAGGGCGACCAGATAGGCGGCGGTCAGGCTCGTCAGCACCGCGTACCAAAGGACGGTTTTGAGGTCCATGGGGCCTCCGGCTACATCAAGCGGTCGGGGATCCGCCATGGGGTCAGGAACCATTTGCGCAAAGCACCCTTCGGGTCGTTCCGACAAATGCTTCCTGACCCCTTCATCGGTCTA
>CAZZPI010000219.1:0-4991 GCA_964655865.1 uncultured Nitrospiraceae bacterium | reverse complement strand
ACGAGCTGCGCGTCACACCGCTCTCTCCGTTTACGCCGGGCGTGCTCATTCATATGGCGGCCCTGGACAATCTGTTGCAGGGGGATGCGCTTCGTGAGGCCCCCAGGTGGGTGTTCGTCGTCGCGACGTTGATGCTCTGTCTCGGCATGGCATGGAGTTTCATGCTGCTGCGGGCCTGGGGGTGGAAGCTCGTCGTCGGGTTCGGCCTTGCGCTCGCTTATTATGCGCTCGTCATCCACGCGTTCACCGGCCACATGCTCTGGGTGGAGCTCGTCTTTCCGCTCGGTGCGTGGGGGGTCACTTTCGCCGCTTCTGCGACAGTGGAATATGTCACTGAAGGGCGGCAGCGGCGCCAGCTTCGCGCGGTGTTCGACAAGTACATGTCGGCCGAAGTGGTGGACGAGGTGATGCGGCATCCCGAGCAGGTAAAGCTGGGTGGAGATCGGAAAGAGCTGACGGTCTTCTTTTCCGACGTAGCGGGGTTCACCACGATCTCCGAGCAGCTTTCTCCGGAAGAATTGGTCACGCTCCTCAACAAATACTTGTCGGCCATGACCAAGATCATCCGCGTGCATCGGGGCAACGTGAATAAATATTTGGGCGACGGGATCATGGCCATCTTCGGTGCGCCGCTCGGCGATCCGAACCATGCGAGCTTGGCCTGCTACGCGGCGCTGGAGAGCCAAGAGACCCTCGCGCGGTTGCGGCAAGAATGGAAAGCCGAAGGCTATCCGGAGATCGTCGCGCGCATCGGCATTAACTCCGGCCCACTCGTGGTCGGCAACATGGGCTCGGAGGAGCGGCTGGAATACACCGTGATGGGCGACAGCGTGAACCTCGCGTCGCGCCTCGAGGGCGCAAACAAATTCTACGACACGCTGATTCTCTTGGGTCCGAGAACCTACGAACTGGCGAAAGCCGACATCGAGGCGAGGCCGGTGGATCTCCTTCGCGTTAAAGGAAAGAAAGAGCCGGTGCAGGTCTATGAGCTGCTTGCCCGGAAGGGCCGGCTCGACCAGGCGCGGGACCAGGTGGTGCGGACGTTTCTGGAAGGGTTGGAGGCCTACAAGGGACGAGAGTTCTCGACGGCCAAGGCTCGATTCGAGGAGGCGCTCCAACTCGATCCGACCGACGGACCGTCGAAGGTGTATCGCGAACGCGCGATCTCCTACTTATCCACGCCGCCGCCGCTTGATTGGGATGGGGTCTACGAATTAAAGTCCAAATGACTTGTGTACCGATCAGGAAGTGAGCTCAAAGACACAAGACGGGAGATCCCCTCTCCAACCGTCTCCCCTGTGGGGAGAGGACAAAGGTGAGGGGTGGAAAAGCAAAGGAGCGAAGATGAAGTTGAAGGATAATGGACCCTGGGCTGTGTTGGTCCTCGTGATCGGGCTCGCTTGTCTACCCGGCCTGGCACTGGCGGAAACAATGTTTGTGCAAGCCAAGACCGCGCAATTGAGGTCGGGGAAGACGTCGCTCGACAACATCGTGGCCAATCTCAAATATGGAGACGAGTTGGAGGTCTTGAAGCGTGACGGTAATTGGGTGGAAGCCAAAACCGTGGGCGGCGCGCGGGGCTGGATTTTTGCGAACAAGCTGACGGCAAGCAAACCCTCGGGCGGCAGCGATACGTTCGCGCAGCTCGGCCGCAGCATGCGCCGCGCGGATGCATCGGGGGCCACTGCATCCGCCGGTGCGAGGGGGCTGGACAAGGCCTCCGAAGGCTACGCGAATCGCGCCGGCATCTCACAGCAAGACCGCGATGCGGTCGATCGGATGACGGCGTACCAACTCACGGATCAGGAAGTCGAGGAGTTCCTCAAGGAAGGAGGGCTCGGCGAATATGCGAAGTAGACTGCCCGCTGCGTGTGGACTGATCGCCGTTTTGCTTTTCTTCTCAAGCTGCGCCGAGCTGCAACAAGCGGCCGAGCAGGCGGCCAGACAGTCAGGGGATGAACGGTTGGCCAAGACCATCCGTGGTGCGGGCACGTTCGTCGCAGGGCTGCTGCCGATCGGCTACGAAGAAGAATCCTCCATCGGCCAGGCGATCGCGCTGCAAGTGGTGGCGCGCTACGGTGGGACGGTGGATGATCCCCAACTGCTCCGGTATGTCAATCTCGTCGGTCGGTCTGTGGCCGCCACCTGCGACCGGCCGGACATCCCGTATCGCTTTGCCGTTCTCAATCACGATTCCATCAATGCCTTCGCCGCGCCGGCCGGCTATGTCTTCGTCACCCGCGGGCTCCTTAAGAACGTGCAGAACGAAGCCGAGCTCGCGGCGGTGCTCGGCCATGAGATCGCGCACGTCTCGCAAAAGCATATTCTCGATGTGATTCAACGCTCGAAGCAGATCGCCGGCGTGACCGAGGCCGGCCTCGCCTATGCCGGGAAGAATCCCGAGGCCTTCAAGAGCGTGATCGACAACGCGGTGAAGAAGCTGTTGGACGAAGGCTTGGACCAGAGCAAGGAAATCGAAGCCGATCAATTGGGCGACGTGTTCGCCTCCCGCGTAGGCTATGATCCCGCCGCCTATGTCACCTTTCTCACGAGGCTCCGCGCGTTGAAGGGAGACGACAAGGCCTTCTTCAAAACCCACCCGAACTTTTCGAATCGCATCCAGGCCGTGCAGCAGACGATGCAGGCGAAGGGCCTCAAGGCCACTGGCGTCTTGCTCGTGGAGCGGTTCGCGCAACAGGGGAAGCGGTTGTAGGAGCATTGGAGGGCACCCGTGTCGGTCCATTGCTCCCGGAGTGCGGAATGAGCAGGCGTGACCCTAGCAATCCGCTTTGCTCGCGGAACCCGCACCCAGGCTGATTCAATCAACCTTTAACCGCCGGAGTCTATCCCGTCGCCAAGATCAATGTGAAGGGCTCCGGGTCGAACAAGTTGTGTTTGGCGGTGCCCGTCCGACGCGCGCAGTCGAGGATTACCGGGGTCACGCCTGCGAGGGACCACGAACGAGCGAGCTTGGATGGAGCCGATGCAGATCCTTAGGCAATCGCAATGGGACCACCGTGGGCGCTAGTTGCTCCAGGATACGGTTGCAGATACCGTTCTTCCTCCAGTTGGTATAGGAACTAACCACCGTGTCTAAGTCTAACCGACGCAAGCGGTCTCCGAAGCCACGGCGGCGCCAACGCAAGAAAAGCAGGGCAAATGTTCGCAAAAGGAGGGAGGTTCCCGCCCTAGTTACTCGAACTCAATGGAAGGCCAAACCATTTAACGGCCAAGTTCGTGGGCTAGGAAGTCCCACACATGTCGTGGTTCATCATGCGGCTGGCTATCAGGCCGATAACTTGGATGAGGGGAAGAAGCAACTGCGGGCAATTCAAAAATTACATCAGGAAGAAAAAGGATGGTCCGACATTGGGTATCACTTTGTTGTGGACGGGGCAGGCAACGTGTATCAGGGGCGGCCGTTCATGGTTGAGAAGCCCCTTGACGAAGCTCCTGAACTTGCGATGGGCGCTCACGTCAAGAATCAAAACACCGGAAAAATTGGGGTGTGCCTTTTTGGCTGTTTCCATCCTTCGGAACCAAACTGCTCGGATCTGCCTCGTAGGAAGGCTCTGGTGGGCGCAACATCTCTTATCGCCTTCTTGTGTAAATCCTATGGAGTGTCGGTAGAGAATATCTTAGCCCATAGAGATTTCTTGAGTACGGCATGTCCCGGAGACGAGCTTTACTCAAGGATGCAGACTATAAGAAGACGAGTTGCTGAAAAGCTTAAAATAGGACAGGAATTTCGGCCATCGTCTGCCCGTCGGTTATCATCGATGACTGGCTTGGGTCTTAGACAAAGGCACTCGTGAGGAGACACGAAGGCAGGAACGCTACTGCAGATTGTGTTTCGCCATACGGTAGCGGAGGGTGTTGCGCGTGATCTTGAGGAGCCGGCTGGCTTCGGAGACGTTCCCGCCGGTTTTCTTGAGGGCTTCTTCGAGCATCGCCTTCTCGATTTCCGCCACCGACATCCCGAACGACAACAGCGACATGGGCAGCTGGGTTGACGACGCTCTCGTCGTGCCGCCGCTGCGCAACTCCTGAGGGAGGTGCTCGGAGGCGATCAGTTCCTCCTTGCACGTGATCGTCAGCCACTCCAGCACGTTGTGCAGCTCGCGCACGTTCCCCGGCCAATCGTGCTCTTGCAAGATCGTCAGCGCGCTCGGTGTGACCCCCCGGATGCGGCAGCCCCGCTCGGCTCTCGCTTTGTCGAGGAATGCAATGAGGATCGGCTCGATGTCTTCCCGCCGCTCTCGCAAGGGCGGAATGCGAAGTTGGTAGACGTTGAGCCGATAGTAGAGATCCAGTCGGAACTTGCCCGCCTTGATCTGCGCGGGCAGATCTTCGTTGGTCGCGGCGATGACCCGGAGATCTACCTTGATGCCGCGCACGTCCCCCAGCGGCTCGATCGTGTGGTCTTCGAGCACGCGCAGGAGCTTGGCCTGCGCGGTCATGCTTAGTTCCCCAATCTCGTCCAGGAACAGCGTGCCGCCTTGGGCGAGTTGGAAGCGCCCCGGCTTGCTCTGCTTGGCGTCGGTGAACGCGCCTCGCTGATACCCGAAGAGCTCCGATTCCATCAGGTACTCCGGAATCCCCGCGCAGTTCAGGGTCACGAGCGGACCGCACGCCCGCGGGCTCGCTCGATGGATGGCGCGTGCAAGCAATTCCTTGCCGGTGCCGCTTTCTCCCGTAATCAGCACGGTGGCGTCGGTTCTTGCCACTTCGGCCGCCAACCGCTTAATGAGGCCCATCTGCGGCGATCCGCTGACGATTTCATCGAACCCAACGGCACGGAGGGCTGTGCCGGGCGCGGCATCGTTCGCGCGCTGCCACACACGAAGCAGCGACGCACGGAGATCCTCTCGAGTCACCGGCTGAGGAAGATAGTCGGCTGCGCCTTCCCTCATGGTTTCGACGGCCGTTTTGACCGACGCGCCGGTTCCCATGACGATGCAGGTTCAGGCCGCAGACCCGCAAGCTGTCGC
>CAZZPI010000218.1:2683-4997 GCA_964655865.1 uncultured Nitrospiraceae bacterium | reverse complement strand
CGGCGGCCTTGATTTTCGCGACATACTCGCCGGCAATATAGGCGCGGCTCACTTCAATCTGGCGTTGAATGACGATGCTGCGATTGCGGACCAGGTCCAGCACATCCGCGCGCATCTGGCTGCTGAGCCACCAGACCAGTCCGGCCATTGCGGCCAAGATCGTCACGACGGTGATCGAGAGCATCTTGGTCGTCAGATTAAGCGAGTTCCAATGCTGTCTCATAGGGTCACCTCTTGAGTCGACACAAGGGGTCGGGAACCGCGCCCCTCGGGGCGCTGGAAGGGTTCCTGACCCGAGGACGCTACGCGAAAGATTCCTGACCTCTACTTCGCGCGCATCATGGTTCCTAAAATTCTTCGAACTCGCCGTCTGAGGCGCGGCGATCCCTGCCATTGCCGCCGCCTACGCCGACCGGCTTCGCATCCCCGTGCTTCGTTTCTCGTGGAGGATTGCCGCCCTTCAGCGCGTCCGTCGTTGGACCCAGCCGTTCGACTGGCTCACGGTCCCGAGCAAAGCCGAGGGGAGGCTCTCGACGGGCGCATGGTGTCTGTCTCGGTCCGGTCCCCTCACGCTCGTACGCCTCGTGAATCGTCTGCGCCACATACTCCCGATAGCTCGCGACGGGGGGCATCGCGGCTTTCACCGCTTCGGACGCCTGGATCTTGAACCCCAAGACCCGGCGATGGAGCTCTTTCGCTTGCGCTTTTAAGGATTGGCTGGCGCTGGTAGTCTCTTCCACCAAAGCGCTATTCTGCTGCGTGGTCTTATCCATCTGCATGATCGCCTTGTTCACCCGATCGATCCCGCTTGCCTGCTCCTGCGAGGCCGCGCTGATCTCCGCAATAATGTCCGTGACCCGCTTGACCGAACTCACGATCTCCTCCAGCGTCATGCCGGACTGATGCAACAGTTCTCTGCCTTCGGTGACGCGCTGGACCGATTCGTTGATCAGGCCCTTGATCTCCTTGGCCGCCGTCGCGGATCGCTGTGCCAGGTTGCGCACCTCCGCCGCCACGACCGCAAAGCCGCGACCATGCTCGCCCGCCCGCGCCGCTTCGACGGCCGCGTTGAGGGCCAACAGGTTGGTCTGAAACGCGATCTCGTCGATCACCGTGATGATGTCGGCGATCTGCTTGCTGCTCTGGGTAATGACTCCCATTGCATCCATCGCGCGCACGGTCACCGCTCCTCCTTTGTCGGCCGCCTCCCGCGCGGCCCCGGCCAACCGATCGGCCCGCTTGGCGTTGTCCGCGTTCTGCTTCACAGTACTGGTCATTTCTTCCATCGAGGCGCCGGTCTCTTCTAATGAACTCGCCTGTTCGTTGGTCCGTCGCGAGAGGTCTTCGTTGCCTCGGGTGATCTGCTCGGCCCCGGCCGAGACGCTCTCCACCGCCTCCCGGACGGAGACGATCGTCTGCGCGAGGTTGTCCAACGCCGTATTGAGGCTCATCTTCATCTGCTCGAATTCGCCCTGGTATTGGCCCACCATCATTCTGGTCAAATCGCCCGCCGCCAGGGCTTTCATCACCTCTTGCACCTCCCGCATGGGCACCGAGATGGCGTCCATCAGTCGGTTCACGTTCTGCGCCATCGCTTTGTACACACCCTCGAGCTGGTCTACATTGATCCGCTCGGAGAGCCGCCCCTCACTGGCAGTCTGGATCAATTCATCGATCATCTTCTGGGCCTTACGCTCGAGGGTCGTATCGCGCCACTGGATCACGTAGGCGAGCTTCCGCCCCTTCGCGTCGAAGATGGCGCGGGTTTCGTGCTCGAAGATGAACGGACCGGGCGTGATCTCGCCCCGCCGCGCCTCCCCGGGCTTCAGTCCCGCGAGGATGTGTTTGATCGCCTGAGGGTCCTTGTGGTAGCGGTGGATGGAGCCGCCGACCACTTTGTCCGCCTCGAACCCGGGGAGGTACGCGCGGAGGTCCGCCTCCAGGCGCTTCAGCGCGGAGTAGGCGGCCTTATTGATGAAGATGATGTTCTCCTGCTCATCGGCCATCATGAAGTTGGTCCCGGCATGCTCCAAGGCGGCCTGCATCCGGGCCACGGTCTTCTCCGTCTCCCGGTTCTCCGTGACATCCACCCATTCGATGGTGTACCCGAGCAGCTCGCCCCTCGTGGAACGCAACCCGTGCACCGTGACATCGAGATCTCGGCCGCCGAGCGCCACATCTCTTCGCAGTGGCAACGCGTGCGGATCGCGCAGCGCCTGCGCGTCTTTGATGAACAATCCCGCGCCGCATCCGACCGGCTTCGCGCAATCGAAGGCCGGCGCGGCCTTTCGGATCTGGTCCGCCAGCCGGGCGA
>CAZZPI010000218.1:0-2673 GCA_964655865.1 uncultured Nitrospiraceae bacterium | reverse complement strand
GAAATCCCGGTCGCACATCGCGAAATTAGCCTGCGCGTTGTTTAACGCCTCGACCATGACCTGCCGCTTGTCCGCCGCCCCCTGTAATTCCTGCGCCATATGGTTGAAGGACCGGCCCAGTTCGCCGATTTCATCGCCGGAGCCGACGGAGACGCGGCTCGACAGATCGCCTTGGGCCATGCGCCGGGCCGCATCGCTGATCCTGGCGATGGACCGCGCGCCGGCCCGTCCGACGAGCAGCCCGACAGGCGGGATGCACACGAGCGCGACCAGCAAGCCGATCATCACGCTTCGCGTGACGGCGAAGGCGGCGGCAAAAGCCTGATCCTCAGGCACGCGAACCAGGACCGACCAGTTCATGCCGGGATAGCCCAAGGCGCCGCGCAGGTGCGTATACGCGGCCGCCTGCCTGATCCGCTTGCGCACATGCACGCCGGTTCCATAACCGGTCTGTCCCGCGACCGCGGCCTTGGCCAGGGCGCTGCCGCCCTCGACCAGATTGAGCTTCATCAGCACATTGAAGTCATGGCGGATGTTCTCCGTTCCGGTTCTCAGGGGGTCATAGTCGATGATGACGCGCCCGTTCGCATCGAGAAGGGTGAGTTCGGCGCCGGGATAGCCCGACGCTTTGAGGTCGGCATAGGTCGTTTTGACGATGTCTTCGACGAGCGAGAACTTGGCGCGGTTGGTCCAATAGGCGATGACCTTGCCGTCCTGGTACACCGGCGCGGAGAAGCTCAGCGTCAATCCATCGTCTCCCGGATACGCCGCCTTGACATCGGCGTCCACATGCAGATCTTCGATAAACGTGCCGGTGGCCGACTTGTTTTCCGGCGCCGAAAAGGGCATGGCGGTGGTAAACGTGTCGGCGGCCAATGCGCGAAACCACGGCGCGTCCCGATAGTTCTTCTCGTAGAGGCCGGCCGAGCGGATCGCGTTTCCGTCGGCGTCCCGCGAGTTGACCGCGATGACCTTGCCGTCCAAATCCACCATCATGGTCAGGTAGTAGACGTCATAGGTGTTCACATATTGGTTCATGACCTGGACGATTTCGTTGGCCTCTCCAGAGGCCCTGTACCAATTGCGCCGGCTCTGGACGACGCGGTTGAGCCCGAAGGCCTGGACATCCCCGTAACGTTCGGAGAGATTCCGATCGATTTTGTCCGCGACGTTCAGCGCCACCGTTTGAAAGCGCGTGCCGACCGCGGATTCGAGCTGCCGGCCGGCATTCAAGGCGATGGCCCCGACCCCGGCCATGGGAATGAAGCCGAACAGAAACAGGAGGGCGGTCAGTTTGGCGGTCAAACTCATGTTTCCGCACGTCCGGATCAGTCGATTCATCTGTGATGCCTCCATGTCGATCAGGGAGTCAGACACCGCCGCGCTTCGCGCGGCCAGAAGGGTGTCTGACCCCACGACTTATGCCGCCGCCCGCGCATGATCGATTGCGTCATTGCCGAGCAGCCGGTCGAGATCGAGCAGCGAGATCAGCCTGTCGCCTGACTTGCCGATGCCGTTCAGGAACGTCACGTCGACCTTATTGCCGAATTCCGGCGGCGGTTGAATGTCTTTCCTGTCGATGGTGAGGACGTCGGACACGGCGTCGACGACGAGCCCGACGACCTTATCCTTGACGACGACGACCACGATGACGGTGAATGCGGTGTAGTCGATCGTCGGCATCCCGAACTTAACGCGGAGCTCCATGATCGGCACGATGGTCCCTCGAAGATTCAAGACGCCTTTCATGTGGGGCGGCGTGTTGGGAATGCGCGTGACGGCGGTGTAGCCCTTGATCTCCTGTACGCGAAGGATGTCGACGCCGTAGAGTTCTTCACCGAGGCTGAAGGTCAGAAACTGAATGGCGTCGGCGGTGGCAAGGCCGACCGGCTGATTGAGTGCTTGTGTCGTGGATCCGGCTGTTACAGCCATGGGGTTCCTCCGTTAAACGTGACACGCTGCAAGGGGTCAGACACCGCGGCGCAGTGCGCCGCCAGACGGGTGTCTGACCCCGCACAAATGGTTCCTGGCCCCGTTCTGACGCCAATCGACCCTATCGGACGTTCCACAAGAATCTTGATGCCCGACGGCCATCGTTCACGGAAAAACAAAGGGGTCAGGAGCCCCGCCGAATCCGGCGGCAGAAGGGCTCCTGACCCCCTACGCCGTCATCGGCTCGGCTCTTCGCGTGATGTCGAGCAATCCCCGGACATCCAGGATGAACCCGACGGTGCCGTCTCCGAGAATCGTGGCGCCGGCGATGCCTTCCACTTTGCGGAAATTATGCTCCATGCTTTTGATGACCACTTGCTGCTGCCCCAGAATTTCATCGACCATGACGGCCACCCGCTCTCCCTCTGACTCCAGGATCAATAAGATGGCTTCGCCCGGCACCGTGTGTTCGGGAGTGATCGAGAAGGTCTCATACAGTCGAATCATCGGGAGATAGGTGCCACGGACGTTCACCAATTCTCCTTTGCCGACCACGGTTTTGACCGTATCGGGCTTGGGCTGGATGGATTCAAGGATGGACAGCAACGGCAGGATGTACGTCTCCTGCCCTACCCGCACGGTCATACCGTCGATAATGGCAAGGGTGAGCGGAAGTTTCAGCGTGAAGGTGGTGCCTTTGCCTCTCGCGCTTTTGATGCTGACGGTCCCACCCAGACCTTC
>CAZZPI010000217.1:0-5009 GCA_964655865.1 uncultured Nitrospiraceae bacterium | reverse complement strand
GCGAAATCACGGAGCGCGTTGCGGAGCTAAATCCCCATCGGGAGAAGCGGATCGTCGTGCACTGCCATCACGGCGGCCGCAGCCTCCGCGTGGCCCACTGGCTGCGGCAGCAGGGCTTTGCTCACGCGCAAAGCATGATGGAGGAGTTTACGCCGCACATCGGCACCATTACTGATCAGACCGTGAGCCAGGCCGAGCGAGATCATCGCTTCGTTCAGCTCGTCAACCAACAGGTCGATTACGCAGCGTTGATCGCCTCGGCACAGGCTTTGGTCCGATTGGGCACACAGCGGGTCTTGCGGCAGATTTGGTTGGCCTTTCGGCAAAGTGAGGCGCTCCCATCTCCACTGGCAGGGATAACCGGCGACGTGGTGTATCTCCGACAGACTTCTTATGGGCTGATCGTCATCGGAGGGCCAGGGCCCAATACCTACAACCTCGATGCGCAGGTCGCTTTGGTCATCGATCTCGGTGGCGACGACATCTACCGAGGTTCGATCGGCAGCAGCGCGGGCATCGATCAGGGCAACCGAGTGGTCATCGATCTAGCGGGGAACGATACCTACCAGGGGACGACTCTTGGGCTTGCCACCGGTCGTTTGGGCATCGGCCTTGTGTTGGACATGGAGGGCAATGACCTCTATCAGCTTGCGCCCGGCTCAGGAGGCGCCGGGTTCGCGGGCATCGGCGTCCTCTATGACGGAGAGGGGAATGATGTCTATGTGGGGAGCCGCTTCACCCAAGGCACGGCAGTAGCGGGCTCGGGCTTACTTGTCGATCTGACCGGTCATGACCGCTATACCAGCGATGGATTCGCCGTTGGGTTTGGCGGACCGTCGGGATTTGGAGGCGTACTGGATATCGGCGGCAACGATACCTATCAGTGCGGGGACAAGTACCCCAGTGCCTATAACGCCGCTGAGAATCCCGGCGCCCAACAGGGCGATCCAGCTTATCAATACGATTGCTTCGGCATCGGTGTCGGCGCGGGCCGCCGAGTGTTCTCCAAGAAACCTGAGCTGCAGGAGCTCAACCTAGCGGGCGGATGGGGCTTGCTCGTCGACCTCGTGGGGAGCGATCAGTACCAAGGTTCGAACTTCTCGCAAGGGATGGGGTTCTTTTGGGGTGTCGGCACCGTCTTCGATTTGGACGGCAATGATCAGCACCGGGCAGCCCGTTACGGGATCGGCAGCGGGGCTCACTACGGTGTCGGTTTCTTTATCGACCGGCAAGGCGAAGACACTTACGACTCCGCAGGTCCGTACTACACGGTCGGAACAGCCTGGGATCATAGCGTGGCCCTCGCGATTGACGTAGGCGCGGGGAACGATCGTTATCGTTTGCAACGCTCTACTGGGTTGGGCGTCGCCGACTATTCATCGTGGGCCCTCTTCGTAGAGGAAGGAGGACAAGAAAACTATCAGGCTGGACAGGGGCTGGGATCTGCGGGACATGGGAGTCTGGCCGGATTCTTCGACCTGGCCGGGACGGATGAGTACGTCTCTGGAGACACGGTCATGCCGCCTTCTAAGGGAGCTGTTCGGGACAACAAGAGAACCGTCCTCAGTCCGGAAGGAGGGCTTTTCATCGATCAGTAATCGAACGTGCTTCGATGTCGAGCACCTGAGCGCAAGCCTTTAGAAACCAGGAGCTTGCAAGCAGCTTGACTTCGGTGTTCCTGTGGATATCTCGACACTATCGCTAAGTCTCGGGTCCACCAAGGACACGAGCAAAGGAGGCCTTCGTGTCGAACGCCACGCTCATCGTTTCACTACCCGTTCTCCCCATCAAACGGACCGTCCTGTTTCCGGGAGTCTTGATGCCGCTCACCATCGGACGCCCGCGATCCGTCGCTGCGGTCGAGGCGGCTCTCAAGACCGAAGAGAAGACGCTCATCGTGGTCGCACAGCGAGATCCACAAACCGAAGCGCCGGGGCTGAAGGATTTGCACATCATCGGCACAAAGGCCGTCATCAAACAAATTGTCAAAGGCGGAGAAGGGCAACTCAACGCGTTAGTCCAAGGCCTGGATCGGGTGGCGCTCATCAAGATCGAACAGGAGACGCCCTATCTGAGCGTGACCGCTCGCCACCTCGATCAGCCGAGCGATTCCGGTACCGAAGTGGCGGCGCTCCATCGCGCGGTTCTGGATCTTGTGACAGAACTGCCCAAGCTGATCGAGTCTCCCGGCCTGCACGAAGGCGTAACGACATTGACGGCGGAAGACAATCCGGTGGCGCTCGCGTACCGCATCGCCTCTCTGCTGAACCTCACCGTCGAGGAAGAACAGAAACTCCTGGAGGCCGGCACCCGTGTCGACTTGTTGAGGAGTCTGTACGGGTCTCTGTCTCGCGAGATCCAGATTTTGCAACTTCGAGACAAGATTGCCACCGAGGCCAAGGAAAAGATCGGTAAGACTCAACGCGAATACATCCTGCGCGAGCAACTCAAAGCGATCCAGCAGGAACTCGGAGAGTCTGAAGAAGAAGAATCCGGAGTTGCCGAACTGAGCAAGCAGATCAAGGAGGCGGATCTGCCGGACCACGTGCGCAAGGAAGCGGAGCGGGAACTGGCGCGTTTGGCGAAGATTTCTCCGGCGTCTCCTGATCATCAGGTTACGCGCAGCTACCTCGATCTGATTCTTGAGATTCCATGGAAGAAGGCCTCGGAGGACCATCTCGACCTTGCCGAAGTGCGGCGCGTCCTCGACGAAGACCATTACGGCATCAAAGAGGTGAAAGAACGGATCGTTGAACACTTGGCCGTATTGAAGCTGAATCCGGGGGCGAAGGCTCCGATCCTCTGCCTGGTCGGTCCTCCGGGCGTCGGGAAGACTAGTCTCGGTCAATCCATCGCCCGAGCTATGGGGCGAAAATTCGAGCGCTTCAGCCTCGGGGGTATGCACGATGAGGCGGAGCTGCGCGGCCATCGCCGGACCTACGTGGGGGCTCTGCCTGGACGGATCATCCAGGCCATCAGGCGGGCGGGGGTCAACAATCCGTTACTCATGCTCGATGAAGTGGATAAGATCGGCCGGGATTTTCGTGGGGATCCGGCTGCGGCCTTGTTGGAGATCCTTGACCCCGCGCAAAACCACACGTTCAGGGATCACTATCTGGACCTGCCCTTCGATCTCTCGAAGGTGTTTTTCATCACGACGGCGAATACCTTGGATACGATCAGTCAGCCGTTGCTCGACCGGATGGAGATCATTCGGCTCCAAGGTTATAGCGAGCGCGAGAAAATCGAGATCGCGCAACGGTATCTCTGGCCAGGACGGCTGAGCGAAGCGGGGCTTCAGCCTGAGCATGTCTCGCTGCCGTCGGAGGAACTGGAATTCATCATCAGTCGCTATACGCGGGAGGCGGGCGTACGGCAGCTCGAGCAGATGCTGGGACGCCTGACGAGGAAGGTGGCGCTGAAGTTCGCCGATCTGCCGGAAGGATATGAGCGGGAGCCGGTCGCCATCAGCCGGAATATGCTGCAGGATTGGCTCGGCACCGAACGATTCCTTCCGGAGGAGGCGCGCAAGCAGTTGCCGGCCGGAGTGGCGACCGGTCTCGCCTGGACGCCGACCGGGGGAGACGTGTTGTACGTGGAAACCAGCTTGTTGCCGGGAAGCCACGATCTCACTTTGACCGGTCAGTTAGGCGAGGTCATGCAAGAGTCCGCCAGAGCTGCGAGAAGTTATCTGTGGGCCCACGCGGAAGCGATGGGGCTCGATATCTCACGGTTCAAACGCAACGGCGTGCACATCCATGTTCCATCGGGCGCCATTCCGAAGGATGGTCCTTCGGCTGGCATCACGATCGCGACAGCCTTGGCCTCGGCATACGTCGGGAAGCCCGTCCGCAAGGATACTGCCATGACCGGAGAGATCAGCCTGAGCGGGCTCGTCCTGCCTGTGGGCGGCATCAAGGAAAAAGTCCTTGCGGCCCACCGGAGCGGGATCAAGCGGATCATTCTTCCGAAGGCCAATGGAAAAGATCTCAAGGAGGTTCCTGAGGAAGTCCGGAACGTGCTGACCTTCGTCTTGGTGGACACGATCGAAGACGTCCTTCGCGCCGCATTTGAGGGGTCTTCGAGCGCGGCTCTAGATCATCGAAACCTCTGGGAGGGCCCGACCGTGGCAGGGGACAAACCCGCGACTCTCGCCGTATGATTGCAAAATAGACTGCGCGATCCGTGTAAGATCATCGATCGATATCTGACCCTACACGAGAGACGGTGGCCCTACCCCAAATTTGTCCATGAAGGAGGCCTCAGATGGCACCGAAGATCGACATCGGCCCTATCGTGAAGGTGGTCAAATCCGATGAAGAATGGAAGAAGATTCTCACGCTTGAGCAGTATCAGGTTCTTCGTCACGAGGCGACAGAGCGGCCTTTCGTGAACGCCTACCACGAGAACAAACAACCCGGCATCTACTATTGTGCCGGCTGCGAGTTGCCCCTCTTTTCTTCTGAGCACAAGTACGATAGCGGGACCGGTTGGCCGAGCTTTTGGCAACCCATCGCCCCGCAGGTCGTTGAAACCAAGACCGACTTCAAGCTCATCATCCCTCGCACGGAAGTGCATTGCGCTCGCTGTGAGGGGCACCTCGGCCACGTCTTCAAAGACGGACCTCAACCCACCGGCTTGCGTTATTGCATGAACTCTGCTGCGCTCAAATTCGTCTCGGCCTGAGGGACGACCACTCGCAATCCAATCCTCTCGCTGTTAGACTCACAGCCCGATGAAAGTTGGCTTCTTGGTCTCACTCTGGGCGGTTGCTTTCGTGCTGATGGCGGTTGGCTGCGAGGACCGCCGCGCCGACAAGGCCTATCTGCGCGGTGACTACGACGAGGCGTTCAGAAAGTTACAGGAGCTTGCCATCGCCGGCGAGGCGAGAGCCCAATACGACCTTGGCCTGCTCTACGACAAGGGGCAGAGTGTTTCCCAGAGCGATCAGGAAGCGAGGCGCTGGTACAGCTTGGCCGCGGATCAGGGCGAACCTCGGGCCCAATATA
>CAZZPI010000216.1:0-5032 GCA_964655865.1 uncultured Nitrospiraceae bacterium | reverse complement strand
GCTGAATCGAATCTTCTCGGCCGGAACCTCGACGATGCCTCCGCGAAGGGTGAGGAGCCGCACCGCTTTGACCGAATCCTTCATCTCTCCTAAGCGAGTCCCGGCGTTCATCACCACGCAGCCGGCCACGGTTCCCGGGATGCCCGCCGCCCATTCCAACCCGGACAGGGAGCGGCGTACGGCATATCCGATGAGGGTCGGCATTCCCACCCCCCCTTCCGCGTACAACACGTGGTTCGGCTCTTCCTTGATCGCGCGGAGCTTCGACAAACTCACGACGACTCCTCGGATGCCGCCCTCACGAACGAGTAGGTTCGTGCCCCCCAACACGAACAGCGGGACCCTCGCTCTCCACGCCTGAACGACTAGGCGACGGACGTCCTCCACATCAGCCGGCTCGACCAACACGTCGGCCGGTCCGCCGATCCGAAAGGACGTGTAGTCCCGGAGCAGAGCATGGAACGTGACCGTCCCCCGCAATCCTTCGACCACTTTGCGCAAGTCATGGGATGGTCCACCTCGGGAACTGCTTCTCCTGGGACTTCGAGTCGCAACTGCTTTCATGCCGATGGCGTGGCAGGCAGGCGCTCTAGTATGCCGAGCCCCGCCTTCCAGATGTCGCCCGCCCCAAGGGTGATGACCAGATCGCCCGGCCGCAACGTTGGCAGCACCTGGTCCGGCAACGTCTGCTTCTGTTCCACGAAGGTTACTGAAGGGTGGCCCGCCGCACGAATGACCTCGGCCAGCTGGGCGCCCGACACATTAGGGATCGGAGCCTCCCCCGCAGCGTAGATTTCCGTCATGAACAGGACGTCCGCTTGGTCAAACGCGTGGGCGAATTCCTCCTTAAGGTCACGCGACCGCGTGTACCGGTGCGGCTGAAAGAGCACCACCACACGGCGATTCCACCCCTCCTTCGCAGCAGCGATGGTGGCGCGTATCTCGGTCGGATGGTGGCCGTAGTCATCCACGACCATGATGCCGCCCTTGTCGCCGCGCAAATGGAACCGTCGCTCCACGCCGGTGAAGGCTGCGAGTCCTTTGCGGATCAAGTCGATCGGCACGTCCAGCTCCATGCCGACCGCGACCGCCGCCAACGCATTGGACACGTTGTGGATCCCGGGAATCGAGAGACGGAACGGGCCGAGGCTCTTGCCCCGGAAAAAGACGCGGAACTCCGAGCCCCATTGCTTGAGCGCGATGTCAGCAGCCTTGTAGTCGGCCGTCAGCCCCTGGTGGTCCTGGAGACCGTAGGTCTGGACACGCTTGACGACACGAGGCAGCAGCGCTCGTAGATGTGCGTCGTCCGCGCACAGCACGGCGACTCCGTAAAAGGGGATCTTGTTCACGAACTCCAGGAAGCTATTGGTCAGTCGCTCCATCGTGCCATAGTGGTCCAGATGTTCGCGGTCGATGTTGGTCACGGCCACGATGGTTGGGGACAACCGAAGGAAGGAGCCGTCGCTTTCGTCCGCTTCGGCGACGAGGAGCTCGCCGCGCCCCAGCCGCGCATGGCTTCCCAACGCGTTGACCTTGCCGCCGATAACCATCGTGGGGTCGAGCCCCCCTTGCGCCAGCACGCTGGCCACCATCGAGGTGGTGGTCGTCTTGCCGTGCGCCCCCGCGATGGCCACACCGTACTTGAGCCGCATCAGCTCCGCCAGCATCTCGGCTCGCGGGATCACGGGAATTTGTCTCGCCTTCGCCGCCACGACTTCCGGGTTCGTCGGCGCCACCGCCGTCGAGACCACGACCACCTGGGCGTCGCCGATGTTCGATTCCTGATGACCGATGGCGATACGCCCGCCGAGCTCCTCTAGGCGTCGCGTCGTCTCTGACGCCTGGAGATCGGACCCACTGACCTTGTACCCCAGAGTCAGCAACACTTCGGCGATGCCGCTCATACCGGCGCCGCCGATCCCGACCAAGTGAATGTGTTGCGTCTTCCTGAACATGGAGGTTCGCCTCAGCTCTTGTCCCGGGCGCTGTCCGTTCCCGCCCTCGCGAAGATGATCGGCACCGTCACGCTCCCGTCGCTCCAACAGCTCGGCCGTTCTCATGACGCCTCCCCGTGAGTGCATAGCATTCGTTCACGATCGCTTCCGCCGAATCCGTCCGTCGCAAGGCCCGGCTTCTTTTGCTCATCTCGCTCAAGCGCGCCGGATCGGTCAGAATCGAGATGATTGTCTTCGCCAGACGCGCTCCCGTCAGCTCTCTTTGAGCCAGCACCACCGCTCCCTCCGCCTTGGCCATCGCCTCCGCGTTGAGCATCTGGTGGTTGTAAATGGCTTGCGGCAGCGGGATGAGGATCGCGGGCTTGCCGCAGGCCGCCAATTCAGCCACGGTCGTGGCCCCGGACCGAGACACGACGAGGTCGGCGCTCCGTAACGCAGTCGGCATGTCATAAATGAACGGCAGGACTTCCGCCGCCATGCCGGCTTCCCGATAGGCCGCGGCGATCCGAGCGTGGTCCTTCTCGCCCGTCTGATGGACGATCGATAACGTTGCCTTCATGTCAGCCAACTCAGGAAGCGCCGCGACCATCGCGTCGTTAATGGCTTTCGCACCTTGGCTTCCACCAAAAATCAGCAACCGAGAAGCGCGAGGCTCATGGCCAGCGGGTACAGATCCACCGCCGACATCCTGAGCGCTTGGTTGCCGTTCGCCCCGTGCCACGGATTTCTCGCCCTCCTCAGAGAAGGCCTTCCGGAGCGGCACGCCGACTACACGGACTTTGCGTGCGTCGAAATGGGCCGCGGCGGACTCGAAAGCCAGAAAAACTCGCTGAGTCAGTCGGCCGACGACCTTGTTCGCCATACCCGGGTAGGCGTTGGGCTCCAGAATGACCCGCGGAATACGCATGAGAAACGCGGCGGTCACCATCGCCGGACTCGTATACCCGCCCACGCTGACGACCAAATCGGCTCGTCGGGCTCGCAGCAAGCTCAGCGAGTCGATCAGGCCGAGCGGGACCGCGGCAAGCCCGACCAGGGTGCGCCACGGCGACTGCCCCATCACCGGCTCCGCGGTAATCAACGCGAGCTCGAACCCCTCGTGCGCCAAGACCTTGGCTTCGAATCCCCGTTTCGTCCCGACGAACAGGATCCGGGTCGTAGGATCCCGCCGAAGGAATTCCCGCGCGAGCGCGATGGCCGGGTATAAGTGGCCGCCCGTTCCTCCCGCGGCGATCACGATCGTCATCGCTCCTGCGCCTCACCCCTGTGTTCCCGCTATCCACTCCCGTGGCGTCCCCCTTGACGATCACGCGAGATGCTCAAGAGCAGCCCGACCCCCGCGAGACTCACCAAGAGCGACGAGCCGCCATAGCTCACAAACGGCAAGGTCAGCCCTTTGGTCGGCAACAACCCGGTCGCGACGCCCGCATTGATCAACGCCTGCAGGCCGATCAACAATGTGATCCCGATCGCTAGATACCGGCCGAACGGCGCCCGCGCGCGTCCGGCGATACGGAACCCCTTGATCACGAAGAGCGCAAAGAGGAGCATGATCGATCCGGTTCCCACCAACCCCAACTCTTCCCCCACAAGCGCCAACACAAAATCGGTGTGCGCCTCCGGGAGAAAGAAGAGCTTCTGCTTGCCTTCCCCCAGTCCCACTCCGAACGCACCCCCGCTGCCGAACGCGAGGAAGGACTGCGTCACCTGAAACCCGGTGTCTGAGGCGTCCTTCCAGGGAGCCAGGAACGTGAGGAGCCTCCGCCGGCGATAGCCCGACCCGAGCAGCAGCACCGCAACGGCCGGCACGGCGCAAAGGGTCAATCCGAGGAGGTGCGAGAGCTTGGCGCCGGCGAGGAACAACATGCCCGTCATCACGAGACCGATCACCACCACCGTGCCCAAATCCGGTTCCAGCAAGATAAGCCCGCCGACCAACCCCAGGACGATCAGCGGCGGCAAGAGTCCGCAGGAAAACTGCGTGAGCTTGCTCTCCTTCTTGGCCAGGTATGCCGCCAGATAGATCACCGTGACAAGCTTGGCGATCTCCGCCGGCTGGAAGGCGATCGGGCCGAGGCGCAACCACCGCCTGGCCCCCTTGGCGGCGACGCCGAATGAAGGGATCAACACCATCACTAATAGGGCCAGCGACAGTCCCAGCATCGGGAACGCCAGGCGGCCCCAGACCGTGTAGTCGATCCGGGACGTCACATGGAGCAACAGCAGCCCGAGCACCAGCCACGCCAACTGCCGCTTGAGAAAATACCCCGTGTCGTGAAACTTGTTCCCGGCGACGACCGCACTGGCGCTGAACACCATGACCAAGCCCACCAAGGCCAGTACGAGGGTGATCACGAAGACCGTATGGTCAAGGGGCACTCGCTTGGCCGCTTTCTGACCAGGGACCGTCCACGGCAGAGCAAGCGTCCCGGCGGCTTTGCTCGACATCTCTCCGCCTCAGTCTCCTCCGGCAAGCAGCCATCAGCTCTCAGCCTTCAGTCCGAGCGTGAATGTGACCGGACCCGCATCGGATTCGCGCTGATCGAGCATGCGATGTGCTTCAGACAACCAGCTATGGCAATGCATTCACGAGAGCTTTGAACTGCTGTCCGCGATCTTGATAATCCCGAAACATGTCGAAGCTGGCACAAGCTGGAGACAGTAGCACGATGTCGCCGGCCTCCGCCCGTTGCGAGGCCAGGTCGACGGCCTCCCGCAAGCTGCCGACTTCGGTGATCCGATCGTACGCACAGAGCGCGCCGCGAATCCGCGGCGCGGCCTGGCCGATCAGGATGACCCCTTTCACGCGCTGACGAACGGGCGATTCCAAACGGGAGAAATCGCCGCCCTTGTCGAGCCCCCCCGCAATGAGCCAGATCGGCCGATCGAGACTCTCGAGCGCTTTTACGGTGGCGTCCACGTTTGTGCCCTTCGAGTCGTTCACAAACCGCACCTGCCGTCGCTCCCGGACGAATTCGAGGGCATGTTCCAAACCGGGAAACGAGTGCAGAACGCGTCTAATAACATCCAACGGGCAGTCGCACAGCAGGGCATAGGAGACGGCGGCCATGACATTC
>CAZZPI010000215.1:0-5046 GCA_964655865.1 uncultured Nitrospiraceae bacterium | reverse complement strand
CCGCGCAACTGATGATGGCCTCGATCCGATGGTCGCGGATCGCCTGTCGCACCGTCGCAACGTCGCAGATATCCCCATGGATAAAGACATACTTCGGGTGGTTCGCGACTTCAGTCAGATTGTCCAGATTCCCCGAGTAGCGTAAGGCATCGAGGTTAACGACCGAATGCCGCCCGTCGGCCAGCAACCGACGGACCAAATGCGAGCCGATGAACCCTGCCCCTCCGGTCACGAGAATGCGCATGCGATGCTCCTTTGGTAAAGATCAGCAAGAGGCAACCACATGAAGTGCCGAGTTCTGAGTCATGGGTTGACAGCAATAACTTGCAGCTCAGAACTCAGCACCTGTGAACCCCATCTCCCTCGGCCCTTACCATAGCCCGCTCTGCAAGACGGCTAAAGAAGTTTACGAAAATATGCGATCGTCTTTTCGAGGCCGATCTCCAAAGGAACGACCGGTTCCCACTCCAGCAGGAGCTTCGCGCGGCGGATATCGGGGCGGCGCACCTTGGGATCGTCCACGGGAAGCGGATGAAGCTGGATGGCGCTGGGCGATCCGGTCATTTTCTTGACCAGTTCCGCGATTTCCAGCACGGTGCGTTCCAGGGGATTTCCAAGATTGACGGGATCATGGACGCTTTCGCTCGCCGGCGCCTCCTGTTTCGTCAGGAACTTCGATCGGTCGGTTCGTTCCGCGACGGTTTTATCCGACTCCCGCAGCAACAAAGCCACGATGCCGCGCACCAGATCATCGACGTAGCAGAAACTGCGGGTCTGCGACCCGTTGCCGAAGACCGTGAGCGGCTTCCCTTTGAGGGCCTGCACGACGAAATTGGATACGACCCGTCCGTCGTTGGGGCGCATGCGAGGACCGTAGGTGTTGTGCGCGAAAACTCCAAGACCGGCAACAAAATTTTCATGTCCCGGGACACTGAAGTCATACACATAGGCCGTCGTATCGACTCGTTCGATCTTCTTGATTTGAGCCCACACTAGATCCCCCAACCGCCTGGCATTGAGCGTCTGGCTCACATCCTCATCCCAAGTAAGAATATCGAAATTGGACACTTCGCAGACGGTGATGCGCCAGAAGGGAAACTTGCGGGTCCCATATCGTTGCTTAAAGGTCGTTTCGTACTGTCCTACCGAGGCAACGAGCCCGAAGCGGAGGAGCAGATAGGTCAAATCAGTAGCCAGATCCTCACTGACCGTGTTGAACGCAAGCTCGCGACGCTCATGGTACCGCGTATGTGAACCATCTCCTTCTCGATAGCCTTCCAGGAAATACTTGAGTCTTGAAAGCGGGAGTTGGAAAACCCAAGAAGGGATACGCGCCGTCTTAGCCTTGCCCTTTAGACCCAATACTTCCTCCAACACGCTGCAGAGCAATTTGGAGTGAACGTACAGGGAGGGTGCCCGTCCCTCGGACGACTTCATCCAGCGAGGCTGTACTCCGAAAGACTCTTCTAGGATTTGCTTCGCCCGATCTAGAAACTTGCCGTCAGAACTGAGCACAACCATGAACGTACCCTGGGATCGCGTGCAGGTGCCTTCAGCCAGGTGAAGGCCCAAAAGCCACAGAACGTCCTTGGTTATTTCAATGGTGTTACGCACGCGCGTGCCGCCCCCACCCTTATAAGGACCCAACCATGCATCCGCCGGCCAGACAAAACCCTTCTCTCTCTGGAGAGCCGCAACGACAAAGAGTGGAAGCACGCGACTCTTGGTAAACTTACGAATCGTACAGCCAACAGCATTTCTCCTCGATCGGCTTCCCGAAAAGCGAGAGCTCTGCATCAGCAACTTCCAAATCAATTCTTGATACCGCTCCACCAGCGCCGGGATTTCCTCCGACTCTATTGCGTACTCCCAGAGTTCTTCCGCCGAAGCGGCTCGAGTGAGGAGATGAGCTGCAACATTCACTTCTGGCCGATCGCGCTCGACAACCGGAAGGCGCGCCGGAATCGCAACATAGTCGCCTTCGCAAAGCGTGCGCACTGGGATTGCTTGTGGAAGCCCTTCCCTCGATCTGCGAAAGACACTGTGATCACCAGTCACACGGATCTTCCGTCCATAGCGTGTCGTAATGGAGTACGCATCCGGACTCTGTGGTTCGTGCCGGATCAAAGCACGGACCGGTCTCAGCTCTACGCGGTACGTGTCTGGATTAAAAGCCGGAACCCAGACCTCGCCTGGCCATTCTACCTGCCTACTTTCGACCCGCTGCGCGTAGTCTTCCATGGCCCCAAGATGACACCCATCCCTGTCGAAGGCGATTACGGTCTCCTGGGCGAGAATGCTATTGAAGATCCGAACTATCCTCGTATCGAGGCCGTGGTAGCGATGATAGGCCATGGTGATCGCCTCGCCGAAACGCTTGGCCTCGTCATAGACTCCTCGCGGGCTGATCGGATTGACGTTTCCCCAATAGGACTCCGGCTGCGGATTCACCAGCGGATCGCCGTAGACCTCGGACGTGCTCGCCAGGAGGAATCTTGCCCCCTTTGCCATGGCCAACCCGAGCGCCTTGTGGGTCCCGAGGGCACCGACCTTCAGCGTGGCGATGGGCATGTCGAGGTAATCCTGCGGGCTCGCCGGCGAGGCGAAGTGCATGACGGCATCCAACGCTCCGTCGACATAGAGATAGTCGCACACGTTGTATTCGATGAGCGAAAACCGCTTGTGTCCCAAGAGATGGGCGATGTTCTCCGGCCGTCCCGTGACAAAATTATCCATACAGACGACTTCGTGGCCGGCGCCGACCAACGACTCGCACAAATGGCTGCCCAGAAACCCGGCACCCCCTGTGATCAAGATTCGCATGGTCGATTGCCCCTCGTCATTCCTGCGTCATGAGTTCGTTATAGCTGATCGAGCAGTCTGCGGCTCCCTTGTGGTTCGAGCGGACGAGCCGTAATCATTCTTTTCACCGTGCGACCCGACCCCCTTAGCCCGATCAACTGTGGAGCTTCATCGTGTCTACCACGTATTGAGCGAACGGGAATGAAGAGGTGAACGCGGGCGACACTGCGTTGAGCACATGGGTGGAGCGAGGTCCCTCCTCCACGACAAAATCATTCAACAGCTCAACCGCCTCCGTATCGACCAATTGAGCTCGGATCCCCGGTTCTTTACCGGGCAACAGATCGCGGAATCGGAACCCGGTCACCAATCCTGCCGCTTCACGGTAGAACCCGATCGAGGAAATTTTCGCAAGCTCCCGGAATACGAGGGATCGGAAATGATCGCGGTTCCGCCGGAGCAGCCGCGTGAGATATGTGATCATGGCCCAGCCGTCTTCAAAATTGGCCCCTTGTAGCCCCCTATACTGTACGCGCCCAAGAAGGGGAAGCGCCGAGGGCCCGATCGTCACCTCTCCATCGGGTCGCCGGGTGAAATGGACGCCGAGGAAGGGATTGCGAAGGTCCGGCACGGGATAGATGTTCCCGTGGACCGTCAGGCGTGACAGCGGATTCAACCGATAGAACATGCCGCGGAACGGCAGGATACGATAGCGACCTCCCACGCCATAGGTATGCGCGATTCGATCGGCGAACAAGCCCCCGCAATTCACGAGATGACCGTAGCCGAGTGGTCCCTTATTGGTCTCAACCGGCCCCTGATTTCCGCGACCAAGCCAGGCCCACCCAAACCGGAACTCGATCCCTTCCTCTTGTGCATCCTTCACCAGCGCATCCATCACGATTCGAGGGTTGACCACGGCCGTGTCTTTCACGTACAGCGCCTGCTCGACCGTCTTCGCGCAGGGCTCCACCTGCTTGAGCGCCCGACCGTCTATCAGCTCGGCCCGGACGCCGTTCGCCTGCGCGCGCGCGTAAAGCTCACGAAGACTCGGCAACTCGTCGGCTTTTCGGGCGACGATCACCTTCCCGCGATCGTTCAGAGGAATACCTTTGGCTCGGCAGTATTCGCGCATCCGCCGATTGCCTTCGACACAGAGCCGGGCTTTCAAGGTGCCCGCCTTGTAATACACTCCGGCATGCAGCACGCCGCTGTTCCTCCCGCTGGCATGGTGCCCGACCGCGTTCTCCCGATCGATCACGAGTACTCGGGCGCGGTGACGGCGACGTAGCTCTCGCGCAATCGACACACCGATCACGCCGGCACCGATCACAACAAAATCGAACTGCTCCATTGCCATATACGATTTGTTTCTCCATGACCGCACACTCGACTCAGCGCGCGGCTGGAGGACTTATCGTCAGACAGGAAGAACCCCGTAAGCCAGAATCTCAGGATTACACCCTTATAGCCCGCTCCGCTTGAACGCTAAAGAAGTTTGCGAAAATATGACCTCAACCACGGACACCGCTGACCGGGAATTCCGCTCAGCCGCGAAAACCATGCTTCCAGACTTCCTGATAGAACCGCGGGTTGAGCCATCGGCTTCTCCGGGGCTTGAGACGGCTCGCAGCGAGCACTCTTCTCTCCATGACCTTCGGATGGCTTCCCCGGTAGTCCTTGAGCACGTCGTATGTCGGGAACTTCGCCTCAATCTCCGCCAACGCGTCCATCTCATCTTCCGTCCAGCGCTCCCCCTCGTGCCGCCTCAGTTGATAGCGCCGTTTCTCCCGCAGCGCCGAGGAGTCACGGGCATAGCCGTAATGGAAGATCCTCGCTTTGATCCGGAGACTTTCAGGATGATTCTTCAACACGTCGGGGCGCCCGTCGATTTCAAAATCATAGCCGTCCGTCGCAGAGTGAATGTTCGGCCGACGACGAATGATCCGCGTTGCCCAATGATACATCCAGGGATCGACCGACCAATAATCGCCCTTGAAATGCAGCACCCGGAACACCAATCCGAGCACATCGGGTCGATCATGATACCGCCGCAGCGCATCCGTGATCACCGGCAGGTCGTGTTCATGCACCACCTCATCCGCCTGCAGTAAGAACGCCCAGTCTCCCGTACAATTGGCCAAGGCGATGTCCTGCTGCATCCCGAAGAGCCGCCCGTCGGTTCGCAGGTTATCGTCCCAGACGGTCTCGCCGAGGAGCCGGCCCGTCTCCGCGTCGAGGCGC
>CAZZPI010000214.1:0-5050 GCA_964655865.1 uncultured Nitrospiraceae bacterium | reverse complement strand
CCACCGCGCATTCCATTGAAGACGCGCTCGCTGAGTCGATACCACCATCCGTGCACTGCGCCCTGCTCAGGCTTCAGCAAATGCGCGCACATCATGGGCGTCGTGGTCAACGATAGGACGAGCGAAACGAGGATCGCCACTGAAAGCGTCACCGCGAACTCACGAAATAGTCGGCCGATGATCCCGCCCATCAATAAAAGAGGGATGAACACGGCGACGAGCGACAGCGTGATGGAGAGCACCGTGAACGCGATCTCTCTCGCGCCGCGAAACGCCGCCTGAAGCGGCGGCATTCCCTGTTCGCGGTACCGGCTGATGTTTTCCAGGACCACGATGGCGTCGTCCACGACGAAGCCGGTCGCGATCGTGAGTGCCATGAGCGAGAGATTGTCGAGGCTGTACCCGCACAGGTACATCACGCCGAGAGTCGAGATCAGCGAGACCGGCACGGCCACGCTGGGGATCAGGGTGGCGCGGACATTCCTCAGGAAGAAAAACACGACCAGGATGACAAGCAAGACGGAAATCGCGAGAGTCCGCTCCACGTCATGCAGCGAGGCGCGGATCATCGGCGTTGGATCCATCACCACCGAGAGGGTCATACTGCCGGGTATCGACGCCTCCAGTTGCGGAAGCCGCTCGTAGATCCGTTCCACGGTTTCTATGATGTTCGCCCCCGGCTCCCGATAGACGATGATCAGGACCGCCGGCTTGCCGTTCGCCACTCCCATCGTCCGCACGTCCTCGACCGAATGCTCGACGGTCGCCACGTCCGAGAGGCGCACCGCCCGACCGCCTCGGTACGCAATGATCAGCGGCAGGTACTCTCCGGCCTGCTGGAGCTGATCGTTCGTCAGAATCTCCCAAGTCCTGGCGCCGTCCGTCAGTTGACCTTTGGGGCGGCTCACATTGGTCGTACTCAACATCCGACGCACCTCTCCCAGCCCGATGCCATACTTGTTCAGCGCGGTGGGATTCAGATCCACGCCGACGGCGGGAAGCGCTCCTCCTCCGACATAGACCTGCCCCACCCCCTCGATCTGCGCGAGCTTCTGCTGAAGAATGCTCGACGCGATGTCATACATGGTGCCCCGGCCCACGATGTCAGAGGTCAGCGCCAGGATGAAAATGGCCGCGTCGGCCGGATTGACTTTGCGATAGGAAGGATTCCTCGGCAGGTACGCCGGCAGGTCGGCGCGCGCTGCGTTGATTGCCCCCTGCACGGCGCGCGCCGCGCCGTCGATATCGCGGTTCAGTTCGAATTGCAGCGTAATGTTCGTGAAGCCGAGCGTGCTCACGGAGGTCATTTCCGTCACGCCCGCGATGCGGGTGAACTGGCGCTCCAGCGGAGCCGCGATGGAGGTCGCCACGGTCTCCGGGCTTGCGCCCGGCAAGTTGGCCGAGACCATGATCGTGGGAAATTCGATCTGGGGGAGCGCGGCGACGGGGAGAAATCGAAAGGCGACCATCCCGACGAGTGTCACCCAGATGGTCAGGAGCGTGGTGGCGACCGGCCGCCGGATGAAAGGTGCCGAGATGTTCATACCGAACCCGGATGAAATGCCTCGAGCCTTGACGCTCGGGCACGGCGGACACGCCGTGCCAACCGGTCGAACGCGAGGTACACCACCGGAGTCGTGTAGAGCGTCAGCAGTTGGCTCAGGATAAGCCCGCCGATGATCGCGATGCCGAGCGGCCGCCGCAGCTCCGATCCCATTCCTGTCCACAGCGCAAGCGGCAGAGCCGCGAGCAGCGCCGCCATCGTGGTCATCATGATCGGCCGGAAGCGCAGGAGGCTGGCCTCGTAGATCGCCTCCGTCGGCGGCTTACCTTCCTTGCGCTCGGCGTCCAGCGCAAAGTCGATCATCATGATGGCGTTCTTCTTCACGATGCCGATCAACAGGATGATCCCGATCAGCGCGATCACGCTGAAGTCCGTCCGGCAGAGCATCAACGCGAGCAACGCGCCCACGCCGGCGGACGGCAGCGTGGAGAGGATCGTGAGGGGATGGATGTAGCTCTCATACAAGATCCCGAGCACGATGTAGACCGTCACGAGCGCAGCCAGGATCAGCAGCGGCTCGTTCGCGAGCGAGGCCTGGAACGCTCGCGCCGTGCCCTGAAAATGTCCTCGAATGCTCGGCGGCAGGCGGATCTCCTCCGCCGCTCGCTCGATTGCCGCCACCGCGTCGCCGAGCGATCGACCCGGCGCGAGATTGAACGAAAGCGTGACGGCGGGGAACTGCCCCTGGCGGCTCACGACCAGCGGCGTGGTGGTCTCCGCCACCTGGGTGAAGACGCTCAACGGCACTTGCCCTCCGCTGAATGACCGGACGTCGAGGAACTGTAGCGCCTGTGGACCATTTTGAAACTCAGGCATCGCTTCGAGGACGACGCGATATTGGTTGAACTGGGTGAACATCGTTGAGACCTGCCGCTAGCCGAAGGCGTCATAAAGGATGTCGTCGATGAGCTGCGGCGTGATGCCCAGCCGTGACGCGGTGCTGCGATCGATGACCAGCATGGCGGCCAGTCCTTGGTCCTGCCGATCGCTGCTCACGTCGCGTAGCTCAGGGAGCCTCTGCAACGCCTCGACGAACTTGGGGGCCCAGCGGTTCAGCTCCGCAGGATCCACATCTTCGAGTGTGTACTGGAACTGGGTGCGGCTGACTCGATCTTCGACCGTGAGGTCCTGGACCGGCTGGAGGAATAACGTGATCCCCTGCACGCTCGCCAGTTGCGACTGCAAACGGCGGATGACGTCGCTTGCGCTGATTTTTCTTTCCGCCAGGGATTTCAAATTGGCCTGGATGCGTCCGGTGTTGATAGTCGCGTTGATGCCGTCTACTCCGATGAATGAAGAAAGGCTTTCCACGGCCGGATCCTCGAGGATCACCCTGACCAGAGCTTGTTGCCGATCCTGCATGGCTCCCAAGGAAATTATCTGCGGGGCCTCGGAGATGCCCAGTATCACGCCCGTGTCCTGAACGGGAAAGAACCCTTTGGGCACGACGACGTAGAGCAAGACAGTCAGCCCCAGGGCGCCGATCGCCACCGCCAGCGTCGCCTGTTGATGATTCAACACCCACCGTAAGCTTTTCCCATAGGCCGCGATCGTCCGATCGAACAGGTCTTGGGTGACTCGGTAGAACGCGCTTTGCTCCGCCTTGGGCCTGTACCGCAGCAATCTGGCGCACATCATCGGCGTAAGCGTCAGCGAGACCACCGCCGAGATGAGGATCGTCATGCTGAGCGTGATGGCGAATTCCCGGAACAATCGTCCGAGCACGTCGCCCATGAACAGGAGCGGAATCAGGACGGCAACGAGCGAAATGGTCAGCGAGAGGATGGTGAAGGCGATCTGTTCGGAGCCCTTGAGCGCGGCTTGCAGCGGCGAGTCGCCCCTCTCGATGTACCGCGCGACGTTTTCGATCATGACGATCGCGTCGTCCACGACGAAGCCCGTGGAGATCGTGAGCGCCATCAGCGTCAGGTTGTTCAGGCTGAAGCCCATCAGATACATGGCTCCGAACGTGCCGACCAAGGACAGCGGAACAGCCGCGGCGGGGATGACCGTGGCGGACAAGGTCCGGAGGAACAGGAAGATCACCATAATGACCAGGGAGACCGCCAACATCAGCTCGAACTGCACGTCTCCGACGGACGCGCGAATGGATGTCGTCCGGTCGGTCAGCACCGTGACCTGGATGGATGACGGCAAGGCCCCTTGGAGCTGAGGCAAGAGGTTCTTGATGCGGTCCGCCACCTCGATGACGTTGGCGACATCGGATACGCGCACGGGCGCGCCGTTACGATAGGCGATGATCAACGGCTGATAGTCGCGGCTGGCGAGAAGCTGATCCGTCGCATTGATGATGGAGGCGCGCCGCGGCCCGTCGAACGCGCCCTTCGCCTGATTGACATTCGCGGCGGCCACTACGAAGCGCAGATCTTCCAGGGTCAGGCCATAGGCCGCCAGCGCCGTCGGATTGGCTTGAATCCGCACAGCGGGCCGCTGCCCGCCGCTGATGCTGACGAGCCCCACGCCCGACAACTGCGAGATCTTCTGGACGAAGCGGGTCTCCGCAAGGTCCTCGACTTGGGAGAGGGGCAAGGTCTTCGACGTGAGGGCGAGGGTCAGAATCGGCGCATCGGCCGGGTTGACCTTGCTATAGACGGGAGGGTTCGGGAGATCGCGAGGCAAGAACGTGGCGGCCGCGTTGATCGCGGCCTGCACTTCCTGCTCGGCGACGTCGAGGCTGAGATCCAGACTGAACTGGAGCGTGACGATCGAGCTCCCGCCTGAACTGGTGGAGGTCATCCGGTTCAGTCCGGGCATTTGTCCGAATTGGCGCTCCAGGGGAGCGGTGATGGACGAGGCCATGACGTCCGGACTCGCGCCTGGATAGAAGGTCACGACTTGGATCGTCGGATAATCGACTTGCGGCAAGGCGGATACCGGCAACTCGCGGTATGCGATGGCGCCGGCGAGCAGAATCGCCGTCATGGACAAGGCCGTTGCCACCGGCCGTAGGATGAACAGGCGGGACGGGTTCACATCCGGTTTCCTCCCCGCGGCGGCGCGGCTCCTGCGGCCGGCCGGTCGACTCCTTTCGCAGGCTGGTCAGACGATGTGCGGACTTCCACCTTGCTCCCTTCTCGCAGCTTCTCGGTCCCGTCGACGACCACCAACTCCTCAGGAGACAGCCCCCTATCGATGATTGCTTCCTCTCCGTGGGTGACGCCGACTCTGACTGACCGCACCTCAACCGTTTGGTCCTCCTTCACGACGTACACGAAGCTGCCTTGGGGACCGCGCTGAATGGCGGCGGATGGGACCAGCGTCGCTCCGTGCTTGACGTCCAAGAGCAGACGCGCGTTGACGAATTGATTGGGGAAGAGTTCATTGTTCTCGTTCTGGAAGACCGCCTTCAGGCGCACGGTACCGGTGTTCGGATCGATCTGATTATCGACCGTCAGCAAGGACCCCGTGGCGAGCAGTCGCTTTTGTTCTCGATCGAAGGCTTCGACCGTGAGCGGCTGCGCGGCC
>CAZZPI010000213.1:3539-5052 GCA_964655865.1 uncultured Nitrospiraceae bacterium | reverse complement strand
CAGCGGCCGATGGCCTTCATGAGAAAGTCCGAGCTCCTGTTGGAGCTTTTGTTTACAAATCGACTTCCCTTCTAGCTCAGCCACAGAATAGTGAGCAGGAATTAATGGATCGGTTGCGGGATT
The DNA here is from genome assembly GCA_964655865.1 of uncultured Nitrospiraceae bacterium. Classification (GTDB taxonomy): domain Bacteria; phylum Nitrospirota; class Nitrospiria; order Nitrospirales; family Nitrospiraceae; genus JBBIJI01. Next base: position 4,929 of record CAZZPI010000213.1, on the reverse strand, counting down.
CCACAGATCCGTGTCTATCCCATTCACGATTCCGCGCAACCGATCTTTGCGTTCTCTAATCACGCCATCGAGTCCAAAACCGAACTCCGGGGTTTGAATCTCTTGGCTGTAAGTAGAACTCACTGTTGCCAAGACATCGGCATATATCAAACCACCCTTGAGCAAATTACAGAGACCATAGAATTCCAATCCTCCGGCGGTGAACAATTCTGAGGGCAACCCCGTGAGAGCAAATTGATCGCCCGGAAAGGTGCCTTGATACCCAACATTGTGAATGGTCAGCAAGATGGGGAGCTGGAGTGCTTCCCGCCGTAGCCGATAAATTGTTTTCAGATAAACGGCGCAGAGAGCGGTTTGCCAATCATGCAGATGGAGAATGTCGGGAACGCGTTCATTGCGCTGGGATGAGGACAATAACCATTCCAGCGTCGCCCGACAGAACAAGCTGAACCGCAGAAGATTGTCGGGGTAGTCCTTTCCGTTTCCTTGATAGAGCCCCTCTCGGTCAAAGAACGGGTCATAGCGAACTGCGAGAACCGTGACTCTCCCTTGAGTCGTCGGTCGCTGATCAGGCAATGCGATTTCCTCAATTATGACATCAATCTGACCTGAACCCGAGGGTACGCGCAGAGGCCAGAAGCGGGTGGGCTTAAGAGCAAGTTCAGCGACACGTCGGTACCGCGGAAGCAGAAGGAGGACGTCATGACCGAGACGGGCAAGTTCCAGCGACAGCGCACCCGTCACGTCGGCGAGCCCTCCCGTCTTTGCGAAGGGCACAGCCTCCGAGGCGACCATCGCGATCTTCATGGTTCGTGCGTGGCGACGCGAAGGAGACATGCAGAGGAGGCCTTGCGCCTAGCGGGACGCTGGACCCTGAAGACTCGAGTTGTACCGGTTCTCGTAAGCCCACATCCTGCCGAGAGCATGCAGGTCTTGGGGTGACATCTTTTCATGATAGACCAGAACGTCATCGATGAAAACCACCAGGGCTGACTGGTCGGGGTAGGCCAGAAACACCGCGGGTTCGAAGACCACCCCGGTGTTCCACCCCGGCGGAATTTCTCCCACCGGCACGCGCGTGCGAGGCTTGTAAGAGCCGTCCTCGAGCGGAAAGAATTGCATCATCTCGCGCAGCGTATACTCAGCCGGGCCCCACGTGTCGACAAAGGCTTGGCGCGTCAACTGATGGACCCGAAAGTCATTGCGCTGGATACTGACCCGTTGTTGCTCGAGCGGAGGCATCGTTCCGCAAGGTGCTGGACGTGAACCCCGACCAGGCGGACGCTGATCTTCTCCAGAAGCTCTTTGGCTCGCTGGGCATGCTCGCGCCGGGTCTGGCCGGCGCGCACCACCAGGAGCACGCCGTCCAGCTTGGAAGCAAGCAGCGCCG
>CAZZPI010000213.1:0-3529 GCA_964655865.1 uncultured Nitrospiraceae bacterium | reverse complement strand
ATCGTTCCGCAAGCAGCGAGACAAAAAGGGAGCAGTGCGCAACCGATCAGATTGACTAACCCTCGTAAGGTTCGCGGCCCCGTCATAGAGTATCCTCCCCGCCGTCAAGGGAACGGTCACATGAGTCGGCGGCTTTTAGGTTCGACTGGCTTGTTCGGCTGACAAACGTTGCACTGGCAGAGCCTTCGGAGGAAACTGTAGGAATAGATTCCCGTATCATGTCCATCGCTCCAGGTGAACTGCAACGCATATCTGCCCACCGGATTCACATCCTGCAACATGATCAAGAGTGGAACATCATCCGGTTTCAGGCGAAGTTCTCCTGTCCACTCGTCGGTGCATGCAGCGCACGGGCAATGCTGACGGAGATAGCGGACCGGATAGATCCCCTTGTGCCCATCGCTCCAGGCAATACCCAACACTCCTTTTTCGACCCACTCCATGTCGCGAGGTTCAAGGGCGGCTGTGGTCATGAGTGAGTGACTCCTTCCCGTGGGTGCTGACCCGATCCTTTGCAGGGGGTGCAGACACGGGCAGTTCACTGTGGATCCGGAAACCCGCTGTGCGAAGGCGCCCTCCAGCCACAGCCGTGAGATAGCCTTCCACCGCAGCTTCCAGCTCGGTGCGAACTTGCCCTCCAGCCGTTAAACGCGTTACCACGGTCGTGGGTAACCGCAAAGCTTGCCGCAAAAACGCCAGGCTTCCTCTTGAGAGCGGGAAGCTGCGGATTGGCTGCTGAGCGGCACAGCGACTACAAATCATCCCTCCAGCGGCTGGAGAAAAGAGAGAGGCGGTTTGGCGAGCGGTGGTCCCACAGGCTGCACAGTGATCGGTTTGAGGCCTGAACCCGGTGAGGCCGAGCACGCGGATCTGAAACAGTAACGTGCTGATGGCTGGGTCACGGCCCTCCTGTAAATTTCGAAGGCTGCCTGCGAGAGCTTCAAATAGGGCCGGTTGAGGATCGCCGTCGGGCGTGACGGCGGACACGACATCCGCCATCCGAGCTGCAGCCACCATCACGTCCAGGTCTTCACGGATTCGCGGGAAACACTCGACGAGGTCTGCTTGGGAGATGCGGTACAGAGTATCTCCTGGCTTCTCGAAGAGATCCATATGGCAAAGGGTGAACGGCTCAAGACTCCCGGCGTCGCCATCGGCCTTGCCTGGACGCAGCCCGGCGAAACGCGTTTTACTGCGCCGAATGCCTCGGGCAACAGCCCGAATCTTGCCAAAGCCTTGGGCATACAGAGTAACGATTCGGTCGGCTTCTCCCCATCGCCGGCTCCTGAGGGTAATGGCAAGAGTCTTGTAGAGCGGCATAAAGGCCTAGTCCAGTCGCCGAGAGACTCGGAAGATCTCCTGCCTCTGCCGGAGGTTCATGTCGGCGGCGCCACGGACTGAACATTTGTCGCAGGCCGCTTCATTGATCAAATCCTTCCGGCGGCTGGTCTTCAATTGTTCTTATACTCTCTGACTTCCTCGTCGGTTGCAAGTGCTCACCGTAGAGAACACAGCTTTCAAGTAGAGAGGCGGAAGTCACATAGGAGCGTGCCGGCCCGCACACCTTCATGACAGAACCCTGTCACCTGTTCCAAAGTGTTGAGGAAAAGGAAGAGGCCGAGGCGACACAACTTTCAGAAGAGACGACTTGCAGAACCGAGACATCAAGGCTTCGCGCGTGGACTCACCCGAATTCTACGGACTGCGATAATTCGCTTAAGGCGATAAGCAACCTCATTCGCTCAACGTCCGCTACCGAAGGTATTCCAGAAACATCGTGGCCAACGTCAGGTAGATCGTGATGCCGGTAATATCATTGGCCGTAGTCACAAACGGGCCGGCGGCCACAGCGGGATCGATGCCGGCCCGCTTCAGCAAGATCGGCATGATCGTGGCCATGGTGGTTGAGACGAGAAACGCGATGATTAGCGAGGCCCCGACGACCATGCCCAAAATCCCCCGTCCGTGCCAGACCCAGCCGACAAAGGTGAGGAGCAGCCCGCAGGCCAGGCTCATCAACAGACCGATGCGGACCTCGCGGAAAAGGACTTTCCAGATGTCGGTCAACTCGATGGTCCTGGTTGCAAGTCCGCGGATGATCAAGGTAGACGACTGCAAGCCCACGTTCCCCCCCATGGCGGCGATGACAGGAATGAAGCTCACCACTGCAACCACTTCCTGAATGGTGAAGCGGAAGAACCACAAAATCGCCCCGGAGAGCAAGCTCCCGACCAGATTCGTGAACAACCACGGCAGCCGGAGTCGCGCCGCCGCCACGCTGGAGGACTTGGCCACCGTTTCTTCCTCGATGGTGCCGGCCATCTTCAGCATGTCTTCCGTGGCTTCTTCGCGGATCACGTCGACCACGTCGTCGACCGTGATGATACCCACGAGCGTGCCGTCTTTTTCCACGACGGGGATCGCCAGCAGGTTGTAGCTGGCGACTTGGCGGGCGACTTCCTCCTGGTCCATATCCACGCTGACGCTGATTACGTCCCGCGTCATGATGTTTTTCAAAGGGGTAGCCGGGGGCACCGTCAACAGTTGGCGGAGAGACAGCACGCCGACCAACCGATCCTCCTTGTCCGTCACATAAATGTAAAACACCATCTCCGCGTCCGTGGCTTGCTGCAGGCGGCGGATGGCATCCTGGGCGGTGGCATCCTCCGGCAGCGAGAAGAACTCGGTGGTCATGATGCCGCCGGCCGTATCCTTGGGATACTTCAGAAGGTCGGCGATTTCGGTCGAGTCTTCTGCGTGCATCAAGGCCAGGATCTCGGCCGCACGATCCTCTGGCAGCTTGCCTAGGATGTAGGCGACATCGTCCGGTCCAAGGTCCTTGAGCAGCCAGGCGACATCGGACGGGAGCAGGTCCGTCAGCACTTGCGTAATGCTGTCGCCGTCCAGCTCGCTCAGCACCTGTCCTCGTTTCGTCTCCCCCCGGACCAACTCGAAGACTTCGCGTTTTTCCTTCGCGGACGACAGGTGGATAATGACTTTTGCAATATCGGCCGGGTGCATCCGACCCAGCATCTTGGAGAGGTTGGTAATGGCTCCTCGACGCAGGAGGCGCTGAATGGAAAGCAACACGATGTCGGATTTCGTCTGACCGCGATCGGCATGATCGCGGAGAGACTCCCGGAGGAGATCCTTCTCGGACAGCCGTGGACGTTCCGTCGGTTGCATAGTACGCTCAGTATCCGAGCTCGACGAGCAGGCGGTCGTCTTCCCGCCACCCCTCGCGCACTTTGGCCCAGAGCTCCAGGAACACTTTCATGCCGAAAATCCGCTCCAGTTCGAGACGGGCAGCAGTGCCGACGGCTTTGAATCGTTCACCGCGCTTCCCGATAACGATCGCTTTCTGCGATTCCTTTTCCACGAGGACGGAGGCGCTGATCTTCGCTCCATCCATCTTGAGTTCGCGAAAGAGGCTCTCCGTGATGGACACGACGGCGTGCTTGGAAGCCCAGTACGGGGCATTCGACGGCGAGCCGTTGATCAGGCCCGCCATGGAGGCGGTGTTCACTAG
>CAZZPI010000212.1:0-5062 GCA_964655865.1 uncultured Nitrospiraceae bacterium | reverse complement strand
GAACCGGCCGCCGAAGAAATCGCCGAATTGAAAATCCCGCATGAGGTCTTCGGACGTCCATCGCTCACTGACGCCCTCGTGGCCCGTGCTGTCGTATTCCCGTCGCTTGGTATCATCGGACAACACGGCATAGGCCTCGGCGATTTCCCGAAACTTCGCCGCGGCGTCGGGGGCGTGGTTACGGTCGGGATGGTATTTCAGGGCGAGCTCCCGGTAGGCGTGCTTGATCTGATCTCGGGTCGCGGCCCGATCGACCCCCAACACTTCGTAGTAGTCGCGCTTAGCTTGTGCGACAGGCATAGGCAGTGGGTTTAGCGCGCTAGTCAGGAGGAAACTGGATCGCCACAGCCCGATCCTCCGGCCATCGAAGATAGATGGTCTTCGTCTTGCCGGATTCCACCTGAATCTTCTTCAGGCTCTGCGTTTGGCCGCCGTAGGTCGACTCGATGTCATAGACTCCTGGAGGAAGATCGACAAAGAGCCAAGGACCGGTGACATGGTCCCGAGGAATCTTCACTCTAACTTTCCCTTTGGCATCCCTAATTGTTACTGGAACGCCGGTCAGGTAGGGTTTCCCTCCCGCCGTAAAGACGAGTTTCAGGGAGAACGGCGGATAGACGGCCTCACGCTCCTGAAGCCCGACCCCGGCGGCAAAGTAACGCGCCCCTCCCTCGCGATATACGGGGAGAATGTCCTTCACCGTCTTTCCGTTGACTTGAGACTCCAATTCAATTCCATCCCCCGACGCTAACAGCCGCGCCGTCGTGCCGGCTTTCGTGGGTCCTGCGGAGAGAACGGCGGCCATGATCGCTCCTACCACCCAGGTCGAATCCCTTAGTCTGTGCCCTTTGGTCTTCACATGTCCCTCCCCCTGCTTAGAGGTATAACTTAACGCAATGCGGATGCCAAGACAGCGTCTGCCGACAAGTGCTTGATGCAGAAGGTTCCGGCCTCGATCCATTCGGCGGCGCGGTATCATATCCGAAACCAGTCTGGCGCGTCCTACCACAGACGGTGATAAGCCACTGCTGAAAAACGCCGCAACCACTCACACGGTTCGCTTCGCCGGTAACAGCAGCTACCTCGAAACTGCTTGAAAGAAGAGGGATCGTAAACCCCTGGAGGACAGGGCGCAAGCTACCGCTCCGTCGCAAAGATAGGCATAGGCGATGCACAAGCGATAAAAAAGGTTGATGCCTTGGTCCAGGTCACCTCCCTTAGAAACCTTGTGGATCTCTTGCAGGTGACCGATTATGTGCCCACAGGAATCGCACCATACATTACATCGACAGGGACTGAAGCAGCTCGCCGCGATGCTGACCAGGACGGCGGACGGTGCCTGGATCATCGATAGCCGCGGCACAGTGGTGTACTGGAATCGAGCGGCCGAGCGTCTGTTGGGTTACCGAGCGGAGGAGGTGTTGGGGCGTCTCTGCCACGAGGTGATTTGCGGTCAGACCCTCAGTGGACTCCCGCTATGTCGCCCCTCATGCCCGATCGCCGCCCGATTGGGTCACGGAGAAGCGGTGCGAAACGTTGACCTGCAAGCCCGCACCAAGGCCGGCAAACGCATCTGGCTGAACGTCAGCTCGATCCCGGTGCCCACCAGAATGCCGGGCCAGTTCTGGCATGCACACCTGTGTCGAGATATCAGTAAGCAAGCGAAGGTCCGCCAATTGGTGGATGAACTGCATTTGACCCTCTCCAACTCCCCCTCGCCACAGGGAATCGAAGCGGCGGATCCCCCTCCGCCTCTCGCGCCGTCGCTGTCGCTGAGCGAACGAGAGCGCGAGGTACTGCGTTTGCTCGCCTCAGGCCGGAGGACCAGAGACATTGCCGACCAGCTCTGCATCAGTCCCGCCACCGTGCGCAACCACATCCAGCACATCCTCGAAAAGCTCGGCGCCCACACCCGCCTCGAGGCCCTTGCCGTCGCCTATCGTCCCGGCAGCAAGTAGCTCCTTGCCGGCAGCGAATAGCATCTGGTTCTGCACTGTCGGCTGATTGCTCCGCCTATAGTGCGATTGCTCCACCACAAAATTGATACGAGCCGTTTATTGCTGAGGACGCGGCGCGGCATTAACTTGAAAGCGTACTGAGGGAGGATCGACGTGTTGGCAACAGTCGACATTGAGCACAGCGGTACTTTTCCGATCTTTACGCAGAGGGGGCGATACCACGTGTTCGGCATGAGTGGCCACAAGCACATGGCCATCACGCTCCTACTGGGAGGCGCGCTCGCTGTCGCCTTGGTCCTGATTCCAGCGCCGGTTGGAGTCAACAAGGAAGGCTGGATTGACCGCCTTACCGAGTTTGTCCTGATCCATAACAATAGCCCCCATCCAGGAACTTTTGATCCCTATCTGGGTCAGCTCGTACTGGTTCGGAATCTGTTCCGGCGTGGTGACATCCCGGGAACCTATGTTGCCATGAATCGATTGATGGATATGCTGGAGGCTCGCGAAGGCAACATCAGCGGCGAAGCGGCCGAAGCGATCTGGGATCGGTGTTATCAGGTCACTCCACCGACGTACCACGATGTGAGCCGACACTTGAAAGCGCACGTAAAGGCCGAGCGAGGGTTATGGAGGTATATCGAATCTCACGGAGAGCCTCCGATGGAGTCCTGAAGAGGTGCCACTGAGCTTGATCGCGGGCAGGGGACTCGAGAGCATGAGAAGAGTAAAGCAAGGAAGGGGGTGTGAACGATGCCAAGGGAACGAATGCATAGGCTTGTGTGGGTAGCAATCGTTCTCGGATTCGCAGTAGTGCTGATACCTATGCTGGTTGAAGCCGGGCCAGGCATGCCGGGCACGGCAGGATATGAGGGGCACCATGGCTGGATCGACCGACTCACCAACGAAGTCCTGATCGCCAAGGGCGACGATACTGCGGCCAACTGGGAGCCGTTTGTCGGCCAGCTTATCGTCGTCAGGACCGCGTTGAACCGGGGCGATGAAGGTGCCGTGTACAACGGTGTGAACCGGTTCATGGACATGCTGGAGATGCGCGATGGCGGCATCGATGGCAAGAAGGCGGACTTCATCTTCAATTACTGCTTCGAAGTCACGCCGGGCAAGTTCCATGACATCACCAGGCATACCGCGACCTATGACCCCATGTGGTGGTGGCCGTTGCTGGATCACGGTGAAATCGGCGGTGGATAACGGCTCAGCGAGTAGAACGAGGAGAACCGGAAGCTTGGAGAACCGGGATTGGTGCCCGGGGAAGATGATGATGGGACGGTTAGCGGAAAGAAGGAGGTGCGGCGATGAAGAGGGCAATCTGTTTTGACCGCATGGATCTGGTGGTGATGGCCGGCGCCTTGACCGTCATCGCCGGCGCTGCGTTCTTCTTCGCCTACCTGGGCGTCGCAAGGGAGCCGCTGACGATACCGGAGACCGTCTCCCCGACGGCCTTCCTCGAGGATGAAATGGCCGGAGCGATCGAGAAGGCGGTGGTCACACCGGCGGCCGTGATCGAGGAGCGAGAGCGGACCCAAGCGGCTCTGGGCGAGGCGATCAAGAGGTTGACGCAGGCGAAACTCGGCGAGGAAGGGTTTATTTCGGACTTCGCCAGGCACGCCGTCACGGGAGTGAGAGCAAGACGAGAATTTCTCGAAAGCAAGTTCAAGCTGCCGTCCGATTGGGACGGACCGGAGTTTACGCTCATGGCCCGAAACGCTGAGGCGACCGCCCAGGAAGAATTGGGCCGAACGGTCGTCAACGGGACGCGTGCCGCGATGAAGCGTCTGGCGGAAGCAGAAGTCAACTATGGTCTGGCCGTTCGAGACGCGACCCTGGCGTTGAATCGTGAGTCCATCGAGCCGGCGGCTTCGCAAGCGACGATGGTCGCGGCAGCCACCGTGCTTAAAGATCTGGCGAAACGGACTCCGGCTGAAGCGGCAGCGCCGATCGTGCGAGCAGCCGGATTGGGCTATGCCTCGATCGGTGAGGGGATTTTTCTCCCGCTCGTGATCATGGGCGCGGGCATGCTGCTCCTGTTCGGAGTCGGAACCACCATGATGATGGAAGGGAGATTCGCAACACGAACCATGGCAGGCCATTGTGACGAGCATGAGAAGGATGTCGTGGTGAAGATGCTGGTGAGCGACGATACCCCGTACAAGGTCGTGCACTGCTCCGCCTTTAACGGTGGCCCGGTGACGTGCGATGAACACTGCTTACGATGGCCGCTGGCCCACGCGGCCTGACAAGTCGCGGCAGGACATGCGCGGTTCGACCCTCCGTCCTTGCTGAGACTTGCCGTTGATTCCTCCGGCGGGTCCGGTTCCTGCCGCAGTACATGATGCCGCGGCTGGTTATATCCGGCTCGCCGGAGCCGACAACAAGACGAAAGGGGGACGCCATGAGCACGAGTACGCCTTACATTCTCCATCGCTCAGCCATGGTGCTGATGGCATGTATCTATTTGCTTCTCCTCACGACGCTGGCCGGAGGGCAACTCACGAACGAGGGCTGGCTCGATGCGATGACTCACGCGCTTCATGTGGCGAAATCCGCCGAAAGCGCTGTCCACGACGGTATGAAGTACGAACCCTACCTTGATCAGCTCAAGAAGGCCCGAACGGCCTTCCGCCGAGGGGACGAAGATGCGGTCTATGCCGCGATGAACGGATTGATGGATATGCTAGAGCGACGCGAGCATGGCATCGCCCCGGATTTGGCGGACTGGCTGTTCAATTATTGCGCCCAGGTGACCCCTCCTCACCTTCACGACATCTCTCGGCACATTGGACGGGTATGAAGGGGCATGAACGTTGAGGCTTATCGGGTTACGGTTCGACTGAGTGCTTCGCGCTCCCATCGGTAGGAGTTCCGAGTTGTTTCCGGGGTCCGCCGTGAGCATTCCCCTCTGGGGCATTTAGCAACAGCGGCCTCTCAAGCAATTGACCTGAAATACCTCACCCATCTTCCTCTCCGCCACGCGCGTTCCCTTCTAAGCTCTCGACATCTAGGAGCCTGTCCGACATTGCCGTTCGTGACGAGGCGAAGGAGGTGGGGCCAGATGCGAGGCCGCAGGCCCGAAAAAACCGGAAGCG
>CAZZPI010000211.1:3323-5073 GCA_964655865.1 uncultured Nitrospiraceae bacterium | reverse complement strand
CGCTTCACAAGCGGATGGTTGGTCTGAAACGATTGACGCGACCCGGTCTGGGAGCCTTCTTGGATGGGGTCGAAGCGGACATACACGTCTTTTTCGCGATCGAGGAGAAACAACGAAGACTGGGCGGTCCCCAGACATTGGGCGATGCCGACTGCCGTGCGTTCTGCCAGAGCGGAGAGCTTGTTCAGCGTTCCTAGGTCTTTCGTGAACTCCGTCAAGAGCTTGAGCGCCTGTTGTTGGGATGACACTCGTGCTCCCGACGACTGGTCCTGGTGGGATGCCATAGGACGGAACCTGACGGCGGTCAATGGTTGAAAGTCCTGCAACGACCTTCTCGTATCCCTGCGCAGGTTCGGTTGTGTGATGGAGTACGCGGGGGGAGTATACACCGCAGCGATGGATTCAGCCAGAGGATTCCGGTTTTTCCACGATCGCCAGCAGTGCCTGGTCATCCAACACGGGAACCAATGCTCGGAGGGATCCTCGAAGCGTTGAGGTGAGGGAGGCGAGCCCGGCAGCGTCGAAGCCCGTCAACAGTCCCTCCCGCAAAGCCTGGTTCATGCGGCCGAGGGACTGGAGACAAACGTGATGGATCTCCTGAAACTCGTCCTGGTTCGAAGTCCGGAGCGCTTTGCGGTACACCCGCGTGAGGTCGGAAGAGGGAGTCAAGCATGTGAGCAGAAGCTGGCCTTTGGGCTGGAGTACGCGCCAAAAATCTCTTAACGTCCACAAGGGATGTCGCACGAACGATAATCCCAGCGTACAGACGATCACCTGAACCGTCTCGTCTTTAAACGGCAGGGGAGAATGCCAAGCCGTCTGGATCCAACTGGAGGAGACCGTCGGAAAGAGCACCTGGGGTTTGGAGAAGCGTGCCTCCAGCTCCTTGTCGACCGCCAACGAGTTGAGGCGTGCCAGCTGCAGGATCTCTACCGATACCTCGATGCCGAGGTGCTGCAACAAGAGCTGGGGAGGCCCCCCTCCGTGCAATTGTCGATAAAGGCGATTGACGAGCAGCGAGCGACAGAGTTCCCCTCTGCCGCATCCCACCTCGAGAAGCTTCATGGGTCGATCGGCTTCGAGTAGACAGTGATGGAGTCGATCGAACAGAGTCCAGTAATCGGTGAGATTCGCCAACTGCTGCATGTGTTGAAGGTAGCTGAGCCAGAGGGTCTGAGGATCGGGAAACGTTGCGCTCTTTCGGGCACGGATCCGTATGTGTTCTAAACGCCTCTGCCTCGCAATGGCCGACCTTCTTGGCCGAACCGGTGTGTCTTGCACGACGACCCCCCCCAGGAGCTGGCGGCATTGGGCCAAGATAGCTTGGGCCAGCGCCGAGGACGGCGCCAAGGTGTCAAGACTGAATGGAGCCGAACTCTGCACGGTGGCCCGTTGGCTTCCGATTGGAGCACTGGCCAACACGCGGTCGACATTGTCGGACTGAGGTGGACTCATCTCCGGCCTGAGGGGAACGTTGATCGGAAATTCAAGGTGGACTAACGGTGCGCGAAGTTGCTCAACGTCACGAAGCGACGATTCGAGGTCTACGAATCGGGCGTCCACGGCATCCTGAAGAAACTGATCGAGGTTCACGTTCATCCCGAACAGATTTCCGATGCCCCGCCGAACCCCCAGGTCGTAGTCGCCGACCAGATCATGCCCATGGACGAGCCTGAGCTCGGCCCGCAGATCGTAGATGGGGTTGCAGAGGATCAGGAGGTCCGTCGACGCGTCTTGTCCCGCGATCTTT
>CAZZPI010000211.1:0-3313 GCA_964655865.1 uncultured Nitrospiraceae bacterium | reverse complement strand
TCATCCAAGAGGTGGCCGATTCCGACGCCACGGCTGCGTCGCGATCGAACGCCACCAGCGCGATCCGGGCCTGACCCCAGGTGCGACGGGCGTAGGAAATGACGGTGCGGAGATCGTCCGCCATTCTTCCCAACGCGGCGCGATGCACTTCTCCCGCACCTTCTCCAACGTGATCGAGAGAGTCGTAACGGAGTACGCGAAATCCGTTGGCGGCAAGAAGGTAGGAAAGACCGAGATAATCGCCCTTGGTCGCGGCGAATCCCGACGAGATCACGATCAGGGGTATCTTTGGGTCCGTGGCGTCGCGATGCCGATCCTCGACCATGGGAATCGATGTCCCGTCCGCTGCTCTGTGTTGGAGCGTGGTACTGACGATCTCACCTGAGTCCTGAGCCGACAACGGCTCGGTGCCGGACTCCAGCAAGCGATGGATCAACTGGTCCAAGGCTCGCTCCGCGGCGAAGGGGACTTTCGTAAATCGCAACCCCAACCGAAGGCCGGGTTCCAGCGGGGAGGGCCGCAACTCAGATGGAGCCTCCGGATCGACCGCCATCCATACCACCTGTCCGGTAATCGTCCAGTCAAGCGGAAGCTGCTCCTCTGGGATCGGCGTGGCCACAGTGCTGGACAAAGAGATCTGCACGTCGACATTCGGCGGAATCGCGTCCGGCCTCGCTTTGACCTGCATGCTCAGGCCGTTGCGGCTGAGGTTGACGGTCAGGCCGAGAGATGGGGTCGCAGTGACAGCGCCCTCCGGGATGATTCGAACAGGCAGTGTGGTGCACAAGCGAATGTCCCAACGAATATCGAGGGAGTCCTCTTCGACGCCGGCGATCCTTCCCGCATCAAGCCGCGAGGGAACTCCTCCGACGATCGATCCCTCGATCGTCACAGTCATGGTCTTGGTCGAGATCTCATCGAGCAAGGACTGCATGACAAGTCGTGTCGTTCTTGGCAACTCGGAGAACTCCATCGCCACCAGGCTCCCCGACCGGCCTTCTCCGGACACCAGGGTGGTGATGCACCGACGAACGGTTCCCTGTATGTCCAGGCTACCGGCCATCGTATGGATGACGAGGAAACAGGCTCGGCCCTCCGCCGGCGGGAACGGTGTCGGGAACATCATTGCGATCCCGCCAAGCCCGAGGTTCAGGGTGCTCCCTTCCCACAGCTCGGTACCGACTCTGATATGAATCGTGATCGCACAAGACACTCGATGATGACGCCGACGGTCCGGATATGCTGGGGGCGCCGGCATGACCGGAGCGGCCTGTGGGAGAGCCTCCACGGGCCTCGGTGGTGATACGGGTGCCGCTTCGGCACGAGTCGGCGGAGCGAGCGCCGCGGAGATTGTTGTCGGCAGACGGAGACGGATGAGGAGGGGTTGCTGAGGCGTGACGGCGAGATCGAGTAGGCCTCCAGCTTCTTCCACGACGTGGAAGGCCTGGAAGAGGTCTGCTCCGAAGGTAATTGTCTGGACCTGACCGGCCTGGGCTTCGCGAGCCGGAAGGTCACCCTCGACAAACTCGGCTTCCACATAAGAGGGGGGTGTCAGAGGGAAGAGTGTGGATGTATCAGGAGGTGGGGCTGCCGGCGCGATGTATCTTGTGGACACCGTCAAACGGTGAGCGCGGGTCGAGAGGGCGACAATCCGAAGCGCCTGCGCGAGAACCAACCGCATCACCGACCGGAACGCCTCCATGGACCCAGCGGCCAAGGGAAGGTCGGTAGCCAGGTTCCTCTCGATCGTCACCCGGCTTTTCTCTGCCGACGGCAAGAGGTCTGCTAGGGCGGCCTCGATGGCCTCCGTGAGTGAAAACCCGACCTGTTCCGCAACGCGCCGTTCTGATGCCTGAAGGATTTGCCGAGCGACGCGGACGGCTTCCTGTGTCTTTGCTGAAATGGTTTCCAGGCAGGATTCAACCCCAAGGTCGCGATAGGCGCTCAGCAACTGCTGAGACTTTACGGCCAGGCTTTCTAATGGCCTTTGGATGTCACGGCACAGTGTGTCGAGGTGACGCTCCACGTTGAGGAGTCGGTCGGCTTCACCGATCCGTCGTTCGAGCTCGCGCACCCGCTCCTCCTGGCTATATGAGGCGGAACGATCTCGAATGGTGCCCAAGGTGCCGAGGGAGCGGCGGCGGAGATCGTAAAGCCCTTTCGCGGTGACTGCGACAGGGACCGGTCGTTGAGGACGGCTTGGATCCTGTTTGGGAGTCAGCCACAATTCGATCAGGTGTGACGAACGTGGGCCGGTTCGGCGCTCGTTAAATCGATACCGTGCGGAAGACTCTTGGTCCGCCGGCAGGAGGACGGAATAGGGACGTCCGAACAGTTCCTCCGCCGAGTACCCAAGCAGGGAAGCCACGGCGGGGCTCAGGTAGGTGAAACGCCCCTCGGCATCGAGCTCGTACACGACATCGCCGACGGTTTCGATCAAGCGGAGATAGCGGAGCTTGGACCGTTCGACCTGCTCGCGGAGGTCGCGTTTCTCCAACGCATCTCTGGTGGTGAAAAGCAGCTCGGTGATAAAGGCGGGCGACCCCTTGTACAGGAAGGAATCGGCGCCTGCGCTCATGGCTTGAAGGGCTGCCTCAGCGTCCGTCCGCTCCGCTTGAACGATAATGGCGGCCTCCGGAGCGCGCTGCCGAATCTCCTGCACGAGCGACGTGCCGACGCCCATCGTCAAGTTTTCATCGACGAGGATGAGGTGCCACTGTTCCCGCGATGCGGAGGAGAGAGCCTCTTCAGCGGAGTAGACGGCTTCGACCCGACAACCTGGATAGAATCCGCGTAGACTGATGGTGGCGAGCTTCACCTCCTCGGCCTGCTCGTTCACCACCAAAATGGTGAGCGCCTCGGGCTGGACCATAGACGAATAGTGCGGTCAGCCAGGTCATCCGGAGGCATGCCCGTGGCCGAGTCCTTTCGTTTACTTGCCGTGATAGAGGAAGGAAATAACATACCAGGCGGGCAATAACCCAGTCCGCGCCTTGTGGGACGGCCCCCTACTTTCGTAGGGGGCCTAATCCCCCTTATGCGTCAGTCTGTTGGGCAGCCGGTTTCGGGGAGGACACACGATGGAACGGATCTCGGGCCCCAGGTTCCTGGCGGGCAAACCATCACCCCAAGAGGATGACCAAAGAATGTGGAAACGGCAAAGCCGTTCCCATCACTGTGCCAGAGCGACACCCGCTGCAGGGCAGGCGCCCGGAGTCATGTAGAGCAGGTAGTTCCCCATTCCATGCTGGAGCTCCCGCTTTTGAAGCGGGTGGTGATGCACCATGACCATCTGGTAGTCATCCGCCTTCGT
>CAZZPI010000210.1:0-5083 GCA_964655865.1 uncultured Nitrospiraceae bacterium | reverse complement strand
CCTGCACCGATCTGCAGCAGCGGCTCTGCCATGATGAATCCACCGACTAATGCAAACACTCCGAGCAGCAGAGCCACGAAGGAGGTCAAGGCCAGCCGGTTACTGTAGAGACGCGAGCCGGCGACCGTTGGAAACATGTTGTGCATCGTCCCGACGATCGTCAACATGACGAAGCCCATCAGGTTCACGTGAAGGTGCGCCAGCCTGGCCGTGGTGACGCTCTCGGACGTGAACGCGCCGAACGCGATCAGCTCGGCAAGACTGATCCCGGTAAAAAGCGAAAGCACCGCCAGGCCGTAGAACCACATGTTCAGGCCTGTGCGTTGGATGCTCTTCTGAACCATGGTGAGCGTCTCAACGAAGAGCATGAGGAAGGCCAGGCCCACGGCTGCGCCGAACATGCCGACCATGGGAAAGTCGGCGACTCCGAATCCGACGAGCATGCCTAACGTGCCGCCGTTCAGCAGGACATATTGCACGCCGTGGCTCTTGTTCTCTTCGAAGGGCACCATCAGCAGCGGCGGGATGAAGGTCAGCATGGCCCCGAGGATCATTTGCGCCACGCCGCCGACCAGCGCCATGTGGACGTGGATCACCCTGAGTTGGGGGACGGCCGGCAGACCGGTCTGCTTGGCGACCCACACGTACAATCCGAGCACGATGGACGCGGCAAGCCACAGCAAAGCGCTCAAGAGAAACAGGGGAGGGCGGAATTTCTCAAACATGGCTAGGTTCTCAGATACTAGAAATCAAACTTCACTCCATCTCCAGCTTCGTGCGTTTCATACAACTTGTCCGGTTTCGGCAGGAGCTTCATCAAGGGCAGCGGGCCTCTACCTCCCCTAACCCCTTCTTACAAAGGAGGGGAGTCATTGTGCAGCGTCGGGGATTTCGTCCAGAAGGTCAAGGGGTGCAGGTTGTCGCGATGGTTTTCTCCCGCATCACCTGAAGAGCGTTCCAGCAATCTCGGGGAGTGGCATATGACTCGCTGAGCGGGCGTGTGAGCTGAGGGGTTAGCAAAGCGGCGGGCAAGCTTCAAAAGCGAACAGGGTGGAAGGAATGCTGTCCACTACCATCCAATTCACTTGAATCACAAGGACGGCAACAGATTATTCCCGGCCTCCGCCAGGAGTATCATTCGACGATGACGCCAGTTGAATATCCGCTCGCGCTTGGTGAGCCTGGAAGCATCTACCACCGTCCGAGCCAGCCTCGCGATCCGGCGAAATAGGCCGCGATCGCCACGGCCAGCGTGATCAGGCCGGTCACTGATTCGGCGATGACGAACGGGTTGCCCCATCGCACGAGAGAGAAGAACACCGCGGCGATCATCGTCGTGATCAGCGTAATCCGCTTCGGACAAAGCCGCCAGCCCGCTCCCTCATAGGCGAGCAGCACCCAGACGACCACCCAACTAATCGATCCCACCATCAAGGCGCCGATCAGGTCGGTCGTCGCGAACTTAAAGCTCTCCCACAGGATCGCCATCGAGGGACGCCGGGACGTGAGTCGCAACGAGACCCATTCGCCAAGGATCAGCACGAGAAACGTCGCGCCCACACCGAGGACGAACCGTCCATGGGACATCCCCTCCACCCACATTTTCGTGAGATGCGCAGAGTCCTGGATCGTTCGGCCGTACAGCGACCCCCGCAGGCGAGGATGCAGGTCATACCCGCAAGGACAGGTCACCGCGGTATCGGAATTGAGCTTATGACATTGGGGGCATTCGACAGACATATGGGTTCAATGGTACGGTGACCGCCTCAAATTCTTACTGTTTTGAAAATCGACTTGAATCCTCACCCCAGCCTTCTCCTTCTCAAGGAGAGGGAGCTAGAGGGCCGCTCTTCCGGGTACCCGTTGCTTTTCCACTGCAAAGGGTGGTGAGCGAGGGGTGGGATAAGGACCGTCGATCATGGCTGCCACCCGCGGCGAACTGTTCATAGCGCTTGGATGCATCTTCGCTTTCCTCGGGGTCGCCGCCGGCGCGTTCGGTGCCCATAGCCTCAAGGGACGCCTCGATCCGCAGATGCTGACTGTCTTCGAGACGGCTGCTCGTTATCAAATTTACCACTCGATCGCCCTGCTCTTGGTCGGCTTGGCCGGCTACCGCTTCCCAACTGCCGAATTGCACCTGTCCGGATGGTTGTTCGCGGCCGGCATCCTGCTCTTTTCAGGAAGTCTTTACGTGCTGGCTCTCACAGGTGTGCGCTGGCTGGGCGCGATCACGCCTCTCGGCGGTGTCGCGTTTCTCGGTGGGTGGGGGAGTTTCGGATGGATCGTCTGGCGTGCAGGCAGGACTCCAGTGTGACGCAGGCTACGGTCGGCACGACCCCGTCCGCTTTCCGCTGACCGATCCCCATCCCCCCATCGAATTCACGAAAGTGCCTTCGAGCCGTTGATCTTCCTTCGTGAACAACAGGCTGTCTTCCTGGATTCGACCGTCCACCTCCCAACGAAGATAGACTACATCACCTAACACGACAGCCTCCGCCAAATTCGGTGTGACGGGACCCGGTCCATTGGCCCCGAAGGTCACACGGGTTTTTTTCTCGTTATGATTCTGATGATTGTGCACGGTCCAGTGCCACGTCCCGCAGAGGCGGGGATATCCGCGCGCGGTCCGGACTCGATCCTTCCACGAGCGCAGCCTAGCCCAATTCGTATGAGCGGCAACTGCCGCATCGCGCTCGAGTCGGAGAGCCGTCGCTATACTTGCCCGGACTAAGAGGGGTCGTATCCTGGTGTCAAAGTAGTGCCGGGCAGCGGAGCTCCGTTCTAGCTCACCCGCTTCCTGCGGAGCGAAGGTGACAAGGAAGTCCCACAGGCCTTTCGAACCTTTTTCTTTGACGAGCGTCTCCCATGAATACGGCAGTCCTCCGTTCGCGAGCGATTGCGCATCAAGCTTCCCCACGTAGTCTGCATACCACGGTGGAACCTGGGCTGCGCCAGGCTCTCCGGGTCGCCCCGACGCCAGGGTCTCAGACAATTTCTTCATCGACTGAATACCTTGCTGATAATTCTGCTCCGCCTCAAGCCAGCCGGTTTCTGTCGCCGTCATGTTTGCTAACAGGGACAGCTGTGCTTCGTCCGAAGACGCGAGAGCGGCCTGTGCTTCTTGCGCCAACTGCCACACCGCCAGTCCGCGCATGAATCGACGGATGACTTCAGTCGTATCTTCCAGCATCAATTCTTTGGCGAGCTTAGGCGGAAGTCCTTTGGCTTTGAGCACGGCCGCCAGATCGTTCATGCCGAGGCGAGGCCCTACGACCTTGGCGAAGGATTCGACCGCCGTTTCCTCGGACCGGATTCCGCTCAATAAGGAGCGTTGTTCTTGAACCAGTTGTCCGAAGGATGGAACGTCTCCGGCGGCAACACTAGTGGCCACTGGCTCCTGCTGCGCCCCTTCAGCAGACCAGGTTGGCAAGACAAGGAGAAACAGCAGCAGGTTGAGGATGACCAGATTCACAAGTAGACAGCCATGCAAGTTAGAGTTGAACGTTCCGGCAGGGGACTCACCAGCACCGGATATTCTGACGAATGATCGGTATTCTAACAAATGGGAGGCAGAGACAAGCTAGCGTTGAGTCCCGGAAGTTCGTCGCATTGGCCAGCGGGAACAGCCCCCTCACCGTCTCCTCTCCCCCAGTGGGGGAGAGGAGACGGTGAGGGGGGACGCCGGGGAGTGGCACGGCCGGCTCCGGCGGGCGGAGTTATGTTCCGCCCAAGCAGGTGCGAAGAAACTCTGTAGTCGTTTTCCAGGCTTGAGCCGCACGTTGAGGGTGATAGGTTGGCCGAGTGTCGTCGCAAAACGCATGACTCGCGTCGGGATACAGCTCGATTTGAGTTTTCTTCCCGTATTCGGCCCCCGCCGTGCGAAGGCGGGCGGCATCTTCCTCCAGAGCCCAATCGTCTTTCCCCGCTTGGTGGTAAAGAACAGGACAGTGCAGATCGTTGAACGGGGTCGTTGCCGGAACCTTGCCATAAAACGCCACCGCGGCGCGGAGCCTTTTTCGCTGGCAAGCGAAGCGGAGCGCCAAGGAACCTCCCATCCCGAACCCGACGGCGGCGTGTACGTTTCGCTTGATATAGTCTCTCGTGTTCAGGAACTCGCAGCAGGAGTTGATGTCCTGGAGGACTCCCTCTTGGTTCATACGTTCCATCAACGCATATGCGACCTCTAAATTGGCCGTCACCATGCCCCCTTGACGACCGTAGAGGTTCGGGATGATGACTCCGTAGCCTTCGCACGCCAAGCGATTGCCGAGATCCTTGACCTGCGCGTTCAATCCCCACCAATCATGCAGCAGGACGACGCCCGGGTAGGTCCCTTTTTCCTGGGGCCAGAATTGTAGGCATTCGACTTGGACTTCCTTCGGTATGCGAGTGTTGATGTAGGGATCGACCGCCGCGTCGGCCATGGTGGGAATCGCGACACCGCTTGGAAACCTGGCGGTTCCTGTGCCAATCTGTTGCAAGGTGAAGGGACGTTGCCGGTCACTCATTCGACAGGTCTCTCATGCCGCTTCAACGGAGTGTCCAAATCATCCACGTGTCCGATCCGTTCGAGCGGCGCGTACTATAGCGGTCGCATTTTCCCCTTGTCAACGGAACCGCCACGCGAATGGGAACCTACTCTCGTAATCTCGCAGGCAGCCTCGGCGTCGGCTTGATCGGTCTGGGACGACACGGCCAACGGTACGCCCGTCATCTGGTGAAAGATATCCCGGAAGCTCATTGGGTTGCAGCCTGTCGTCGCAACGCCACGTTGGGTCTCGGTCTCGAAACTCCGAAGCCGGTGACGCTCTATGACGATTATCGCCGCCTTATAGCCGATCCGAAGGTTGAGGTCATCATCGTTGCGACACCCCCTGCGCTGAACCCGGAGATCTGTCTCGCCGCCGTTGCGGCACGGAAACCCGTCCTCGTCGAGAAGCCTCTCGCCATCACAGCTCAGCCTGCAGCCGACATCGTCCGCGCAGCTGAGGCCGGAGGCGTCCCGCTCATGACCGCGCAGACGCTTCGGTACGAGGCGGTAATCCAAGCGCTGAAGCCCAGGTTGCCGTCGGTGGGTGAATTG
>CAZZPI010000209.1:0-5102 GCA_964655865.1 uncultured Nitrospiraceae bacterium | reverse complement strand
GTCGCCAATAACGCGGCCAGAACCGGTGGCGTGCTCGCGTCCGAGGCGAGGCGAACGGCTTGCCGCAAGCCTCGGAGCAAGGACCCCACTCGAACAGGTAGATGAACGCCGAGCGTGCCGAGCAGGTCCCGCATCCGATGTTCATAGGTGTGCTCGGCCAGAGCCCGTCTGCGGGCGGCGGACGCGACTGTCGCCCGAGCCTCCGGCTCACGAAGCCACCGGCCGATGATGGCGGGCAGCTCCTGTTCGGACGCAAACGTGCAGACCTCGCCGTCCGTAAAGAGCTCGCCCAAGAGGCCGCGTCGGTCGACGAGCTGGAACGCTCCACAGGCGGCCAGCTCGAACGTCCGCGGATTGACAAAGTCACCCTCGGGATCCAGCCCGGGTCTGTTCCAGGAGTGGAGATTCAGGTTCACCGTGGTGCCGTTGAAGACCTTGACGCAGGTGTCCGTGTCGATGCGCGCGCCTTGCCGCTGCAGGGCCGGTCGGAGGTTGTCGGCGCCCTCCCATTCGTTGCCCCAGAGCTTGAAGGTCCACGGATGTCCAAGAAGCTTCGGCAGGATCGCGCGACGATTCGGATAGCCCGCGCCCACGAAGGACACATCGGCGCCGTATTCGTCTCTCTCCTCAGGGGTGAGCATGATCGGATGATGCACAGCGGGGTCGGCAGCCGTCGGGAGATAACACACGTGCCGGGCCCCGGCCCGACGCAGGGCGTCTAAGCAGCCGTCCTTCTGGATGACGAACCAAAACTCAAACCCCGTCGCGAGCTGTTGCCAATACGTGAGGTGCCGATAGTTCTCGACGAACCACATGGCGGTGAGAAACTGTTTCTTCCGCAGGAGCTCCAACATGGGAAGGATCATAGGCGCCTGTGCCAAGGCGAGCACGACATCCGGCGGGTCCTCCGCCAGTCGAGCGAGGCTCATGCGACTGAGGAGCTCGGCGAATTTGCTCTGCATTGCACAGGCGTGCCGTGGGTCCTTCAGCGTCCCGAGAGCCTGGTAACTGTTCAGATGGATACTGTGGTCGATAAAACTGACTCGGTGTCCCAGCCGTTCCAGGGCGGCGGCGGAATGCCGGGCGAGCGGAAGCGACCCTCCATAGATAGGCCCGACCAGCGCGACGTGAAGGCGGCCGCCCGCTTGGTCCGCAAGGTGACGCCGCAGGTGCCGCTCGATCTGCCGGCGGAGCTCTCCAACACGGGCTACGGCTGGCTCATAGCTCAACAGGCGGATCGGTCGCTTGAACGACACGATCCTTTCGGCGATGGCTTCAAAGCTTCCTGATGCCCACTCCCAGCGGTCGAGTTCCGGTCCCCACCGGCGCGCGGTGGCGGCATCGTGAAGCTCGTCGGGATCAGGGACGACCAAGAGCAGTGCAAAGTCGCCGACCAGGAGCTTCGTCAAGGCTTCGGCCTGGTAGAGCAGCCCAGCTCCGAAGAGTACGATCAGCTCTCCGGATTGGCAGTTCGAGCTTTGCCCTTCGGCCCACTGCGCCGCTTCGGCCAGCGGATCATAAGCGCTGTGTACCCACCGGCCGTTCAGACGGGCCGTTGGAAGACCTGAGCGAGCCGGTTCAACCGAAAAGACGCCTCCCCGTCCCTTTCTAACAGCGTCGGCGAGAGCGGGATGCTTGGAAGCGATCATCGCAACGTTGTCATCGAACAGGCTCATGGTGATCGCCGCTCAGTAGGTCTGTGCCATCGAACGTTCCGTTCCTGAAGAAGATCCGATCGAGCAGGCCTTCCATACCCTCTCTCGTTCCGGAGCGTTATCCTCGGCTCCGAGCCTCACGTAGAATGTCCCCCAACGGTCGAACCGGCTGGTCCACAGACTCCAGCCATCAACGTCGGGCGGAGGTACCGCAGCTTCGGCCGAGGCGAGCAGAGTCAGGCTCTCTTGGACCGGCCACGTCTGCGGGGGACTGCGCTCCGCCTGCCAGATCCAATGGCCGTGGCCGTAGGGTCCTGTTTCATGGACTCGCGCGCGCGCCACATACCAACCCATAACTCTTGTCCCGAGCGAGGCGGCGAGATGTAATGGTCCGGTGTCGGCTCCGACCGCCCAGGTACAGCGCGCGAGTAAGATCGCCAGTTGTTGAAGATCGGTGCGTCCGCAGGCGTCCCAGATTTTCGACAGACACATCGGTGGCAGGCCGTCCTGAATCGCGGCGGCCCGCTCTCGTTCCGTACCGCTTCCCACGAGGACGACACGCCCTGTGGGACAGACATCCAGGAAGGATGTAATCCAGTCGATCCAGACGGCAATCGGCATGCACCGATCAGGCGCCCCTGCGCCTACAATCACGGCGACCCAGACCCCCGTCGAGCAGCCGACTGCGTCGAGATCGAGCGGCAAGGGTCTTTGCGAAATAGTTAGGCGCGGGACCATTGCCGAAGGTGCAACTCTGCAGAGCCCGCAAAATGCGTCGGCGAGGTGAACACGATTGCCTCTCCGACTATGCGCTACGCTCCGCAGGTAGCGGCCCCACGAGGGCAGGTCGGACGACAGGGGCCCACCCTCCCCTGCTCCGACCACTTCTCGGCCGGCAAGATGGGCGGCGTAGATCGCGCGCGGATGTTGGTTCAGGTTGAACACGACGTCATAGGGAGTCTCGAGCAGTTCACGCATCGCTCGTCTCGCCTCATCCCATGGACGCTCGCCACTGCCCCACTGTTTCGCGTAGCGGCGCCACAAGGCGCCGTCCCACTCGATCACCCGGTGAACGCCGGGAAACCATCGCGCGATCGGAGCGAGAGGCGCCGCGCAAAGCAGGTCCGGGGAAGCGAATCGTTGTTGCTGTCCGAGCGCGGTGATCGCCGGCAGGGTTTGGATGAGATCGCCGAGTCGCGCCAATTGGATGACCAATGTCCGCGACATGACGAGCCGTGCCTCACTCGTTCACGGCGACGGGGTCCTGTGGGCGACACGCCAGAGCAAGCTCCGCCAATCCGTCATAGTGCGGATCCAAGAGTTGCAACCGTTGACATTCTTCCCAGGCCTCCTGCCGGAATCCCATTCGCAGCAAGACTCCCGCCAAGGCAAACCGGACACTCAAGTCACCAGGGTTTCGATCGAGATACTCGTGTAGAGCCTGCGCGAGTTCGATCCACCGTTCCAAGGCGGTTCCAGCCCTCAACAGCCAGTGCAAACCCTCCGCGTCATCGGGGTCATCCCGCAGGAGGCCGATGGCGGCTTCCCAGGCCGGCTGGGCCTGACCCTCTCCAAGCGCGGCCATGCAGAGACCGAGACGTGCCTTGCGAGGATCGCCACCGAACTTGAGCGCGTTCCGAAAGGCTTGTTGCGCGATACCAAACGCTTGCCGCTGCATGGCGAGAATGCCGCTGAGCGACCATCCCTCCCCATGCGTCGGCGTAGAGGACAACAGGATCTCGAGGTGCGAATCGGCCTCGTCGAGGTGGCCTTGCTCAAGGGCCCGCCGCGCCAGCGCGACGCGCGCATCCGACGCCTCTTCCACGGTCAGCAGCTTACGCCAGAAGGCCGCCGTCTGCTCCGGTACACCGCTCCACGAGCAGACTCTGGCCGCCCATCGCAGCACCCACGCATCGTCCGGCCATTCGTCGACCTTGGCCAGAAGGGCGTGAAGCGCTCCCCAATCCTGACGCTGGGCCAGCCGCTCCGCCTCGGCCACGATTTCCCACTGCTGCCGGTGCGTCGGGTCCGTGAGCGGTTCCAGCCGATGGCTGAGCAGTCCCATTTCAGTCATGACCCTGTAGGCATATCCATCGGTGACATAGATCGTATCTTCGTCCGGCAGCCACCACTTGTGTCGCCATCGTTCAAGTAGCCTTCTGGCGTTGTCCCCTTCATGGTCCTTGCGGCCTGGGGTGCGGCTTTCCAGGTGATAGAGGACGCTCTCCGGCTGGTAGACGATGCGCCACCCTCGCTGGTGGATCTTGAGACAGAGGTCCACATCCTCGAACCCGTTGCGGTAGCCCTCGTCGAATCCGCCCACCGATGCGAAGACGTCACGGCGAACCAACATGCAGGCGGCTGTGACGCACTGCAATTCGCGCCGACGCGACACCGCCGGCGAGTCCGCAGGAAGGCCGCGATAGATATGGTAGGGGGAAAACGTCGTGCGGGAGAACGCGACCCCGGCGTGCTGAATCGTCCCGTCTTCGTAGAGCAGCTTGCTCCCGACGACCGCGACGTCCGGGTGTCGCTCGACCTCCTGGACCAGCGCCGTCAGCCACCCGGTGAGTGGAATCGTGTCATTATTGAGAAAGACCAGGTATCGCCCTCTGGCTACGGCGGCACCCTGATTACAAGCTTTCGCGAACCCCCGGTTGTCGTCGTTGCAGATGACCTGGACATCACCGCCCAGCCGGCTGAGGAACTCGGCCGTGTCATCGGTCGAATGGTTGTCCACGACGATGACTTCGTACTCCAAGCCCTGCGTCACTTCTGCCAACGTAAGGAGACATTGTTGCGTCAATTCGACCTTGTTGGATACGGGGACGATGATGGATGCCGCATAGGCCTTAGCATCGCCTGAATCCCGGTGGGTCCGGCTGTTCTCCCGATCTGCTGCCGCTGCCTCCCAGACTCCCAGCGCGTACGCGGAGCGCAGCAGGTTGTCGTAGAGCGGATACAGAACGGTTCGAATGTACATGTGGTCGAAGCCGACCCCGTTCATCCGAACGGTGCCCAGTGTGTTGAGCGCCGGCTTTTCGCATTCTGCAAGGACTGCAAGCAAGCCGTTGAGGTGCCGCTCCGTCAGGGGGTGGCGGGATTGGAGAATCTCCTGAATGCTCAGCAGCCTCTCATCCAGCTCCGGGTGCTTCCGCGCCAAGATCACCGCCATGCGGCCCGCCTGTCGTTGCCGGTGGGCAAAGTCTCTGGCGGTCATCGGATGGTAATGGGTGGTGACGGCTTGCCTGTCGTAGTGCAGGGTGAGCCCTTGGCGTTCCAGCCGATAGCCCAGCTCGATGTCGTCGTAGGCCGGATAGGTGAAGTCGGGATCGAAAAGAGTCGGCTGCTTGTGGAGCAGGCTCCGTTTCAAGGAGAGGTTGCTCGTGTAAAACAAGCGGAAATCCGCTCGCCCCGCTCGGACTTCGTGAAACGCGAACTGCTGCC
>CAZZPI010000208.1:0-5108 GCA_964655865.1 uncultured Nitrospiraceae bacterium | reverse complement strand
CCGGTACCAAGCCGCAGTCGCTGCCCTGGCCCAGTTCCGGTACGTGGGCTATCTTCAGATGGGTGATACGCCTCTGCAACGCCGGCCTATTGCGGTCCTGTCGAAGAACGACGAAATCCACGTCGTACGCGTGGGCGAGAAAGTTGACGATCGCGTCATTGTGAAGCAGATCACCCCGGAGGAGATCATGTTAGTGGAAACGACGGCGCAGATCGAGCAGACGATTACCTTATCGGAGGAACCCAGCACTGATCTCTCGCCCGAGCCGCCACCTCAGCCACCACCGCAGCCGTAACTGATGACTCTCCACGGACGATCGCATCGTGAAAATGAACAGGGCGTGACCTATATCATGGTCATGTTCGCCATTGTTCTCATCAGCCTCTCGATGACCGTCGCTGCCAAGCAGTGGAAGACGATGATCCAGCGCGAGCTCGAGGCGGATTTGCTCGCGAAGGGCATCGAGATTCAATCGGCTCTCGCGCTTTACTCGACGACGATGAAAGCCGGCCGCGTTGTGCCCGGCGAGATCTATCCGAATTCCCTGGCCGATCTCACGCGACCACCGAAGCCGTTTCTCAGGAAAATCTATCCCGACCCGGTTGGCCATGGCGAGTGGGAGATCCTGCGAGCCCCGACCGGCGGGGTGATGGGCGTGCGCAGCAAGAGCAAGGCTAAGCCGATCAGAACCGTGAACTTCCCCCCCATGGTCCGTCATTTTGAGGGGCGTCAATCTTACCGAGACTGGATCTTTCAACATCCGAATCCATCGTCAAGCGGAATCACGACGCTCGCCCCTGTGGGGACGGCGCCCGCTCCGGGATCTCCTCCCGGCACGCCGACTCCGCAAACGGCAGCGCCCGCGATTCTCCCTCCAGGAACCCCACCGAGCCCTTCGCCCAACCCTTGACGGGGTTGAAAGCGCAACGGTATTCTGTGTGGTCCTTAAGCACGATCCGCATCGTAAGGGGACCCTTATCTCGATGGCTGAATCGACTGAATTGCCTGTCCAGCCGGAAGTCGTCGTTTCTCCGGAAGAGTATGTCTTGGCACTCGTCGCCAAGGCCAAGGCCGCGGCTGGGAAGCTCGCCGGCCTCTCGACCCTCGTCAAGAACAAAGCTCTCACAGCCATGGCGGAAGGCCTCGATGCGCACCAGGAGGGAATCCTCGCCGCGAACGAGAAAGACCTTGAGGCGTTCGGCGACGAATCCGAAAACACAGCCGTGGCGGACCGGTTACGGCTGACACCGGATCGTATCAAGGACATGGCGGCCGGAATCCGCGAGATCGTCAAACTGCCGGACCCGCTCGGGGCCATGCCCGCGATGTGGACCAGGCCGAACGGCATGCAGGTCGGTCGGGTGCGCGTGCCGATCGGCGTGATAGGCATCATTTACGAGTCGCGCCCCAACGTGACAGCGGACTCGGCAGCCCTGTGCCTGAAATCCAGCAACGCCTGCGTCTTGCGGGGAGGCTCGGAAGCCATCCACTCCAACCGCGCCATCGCCACCGTCTTGGCCGAAGCAGCCGAGAAAGCCGGCGTGCCGGCCGGCACGATCTCGTTCGTCGATCGGCCCGAACGCGAGGTCGTGAACGTCCTGCTCAAACAGGATCGCTACATCGATCTGTTGATCCCGCGGGGAGGGGAGTCGTTGATGAAAACGGTGGCGGAGTTGGCCACCATCCCCGTCATCAAACACGACCAGGGCGTCTGCCATATCTACGTCGATGCGGAGGCTGATCCCGCGACAGCCCTAAAGGTCTGCGTCAATGCCAAGGTCCAGCGGCCGTCGACCTGCAACGCGATGGAGACGTTGCTGGTCCACCAGAACATCGCGCGCGCGTTCTTGCCGCCATTGATGGAGCAACTTGGGCAAGCCAAGGTGGAGGTGCGCGGTTGCCCCAAAACGTGCCAGCTCTGCCCCGAGGCCAAGCCGGCTGGCGGGGATGATTATGGCAAAGAATTTCTGGACCTCATCCTCGCGGTCAAAGTCGTGAAGAATATGGACGAGGCCCTGGAACATATCGCGAAGTATGGCTCCCGCCACACCGAAGCCATCATGACGCAGGACTACAATCGGGCCATGCGCTTCTTGCGCGAGGTCGATGCGAGCGCGGTCCTGGTCAATGCGTCAACGCGTCTGAACGACGGCTATCAGTTCGGCCTCGGCGCGGAAATCGGGATCAGCACGTCGCGTCTGCATGCCCGTGGCCCCATGGGCCTCGAAGAGCTGACCTGCTTCAAATTCATCGTGCTGGGGAGCGGGCAGATCCGAGAGTAGATGCCCTCCGATCCAGCGCTTGCCCCTCTCACCAAACCCGGGAACGTTCGGTTCCCCACCAATCTTCTTCTGGTCCAGAACTTCGAGCAGGCGGGGGGGCGGATTCGTCACGAGCCTTCCGGCCATCGTATTTTCTCTCGTCCCGACGGGCGGCGATTTCTCGCCGCGGACCCGGACGGCAATGCCTTACATGAGTGTGAGTGGAAGGGAACGGCATCCGGGTCGGTCCGGTTGG
The DNA here is from genome assembly GCA_964655865.1 of uncultured Nitrospiraceae bacterium. Taxonomy (GTDB): domain Bacteria; phylum Nitrospirota; class Nitrospiria; order Nitrospirales; family Nitrospiraceae; genus JBBIJI01. Next base: position 2,591 of record CAZZPI010000208.1, on the reverse strand, counting down.
CCCGCGCGCGCATCCGGCTCGATTGGGGCCAGTGGGTGGGGATCCTCCCGGGAGGATTCGTGAACGAAACGACCATCGATCTCTCGCGAAAACCCGGCTGGCAGAACCTCCGCGCGGACGACCTCCGTCAAATGGCGGCGCAGGCCCTGCATCTCCCATTGGAGGAAGTCCGGTTCTTCTACAATGACGAGGACCTCTCGATCGCGCCCAACGGCACCGCGTCGATCCGCCATAAGAAGGATGCCTTCTACATGCTTGATGACGGAACGTTCGAGCACGCGCGGTTCCTGGCCTGCATGGGGGCCATGCACTGGCACGCCATCGACTTCCTGCCGGTCGTCGAGCTGTTTCAATCGCTTCTGCCCGGAACCGGGTCCGCGGCCTTCGAGCTTATCCGAGGGCTCTACGATGACCAGCAGGAAGGCCGATCGCAGCCGACCCCGTTGCGCTATCGGGGCATCCCGACGTATCCATCGGAAGCCGCCTACCGACTCTTCGGCAGCTTCTTCATCCCTCGAGCGCCACAGGGCCAGGATCCGTTTGCCCTGTTCATGGAGCCGTCACGGTCGCATGAAGTGACCTGGCTCCCGGCGTCGGACCCACCCCGCCGCTACGTCGATGAGGCTCGCGGCCTCTGCGTCACCGTGAAAGGCGAGTCGGTCGTGAAGGCGACACAAGAGCAGGACACCACCGGCCTCTCATTTGTCCAGGCGAGACGAAACCGCCCAGCGCCGGCAGGACATGCACTATACGTCATAGACAAGCATCTCTGTCTTGACGACGCGGGGCAAGTGCAGCGCCTGCCCATTGCCCCACGATGGGGGGCGGTGAAAGAGTCGGAAGGATCGACTCAGCCCTCCTCACCGAGTTGGCGTCACCTGTTCGATCCGGCGCCTCCACGGGTGTCGCCGCAGGAAGCGTTTTCTTGCGTCCTGCTGTATCCCCCGGACGACACAGAAATTTCCGAGCTGGCGACACAGCCCTTCGTAGCGGATCATCTCGAAGACCTCACGACGAACGAGCCCCGATGGGAGGCAGCCGCGAAGCAGGCCGCCAGAGTGCTGATCGACGGCTTCGATGCGTCGATCAACGCCTGCATCCTATTAGAAAGGCCGAGACAGTATCTCGTGCTCTATGACCGACCGGCCTATGCCCAGCGACATGCCCAAATGCTCTGGAATCGATTGGCTGAACGTCGCCAACTCCACTGGCTGTACAGGTTTAAGATGATGAGACGGGAGGAAGGACACAACAAGCCGGCAGAGCAGTCCTTCGACCTGATCTACCTCTGGCTCTCCTTCGGCGCGGAGACAAACGCGGCAGCGTTGGAAGAGGCCGCCGGGAGAATGGCTCGTCTCTTGGCTCCTGCCGGTCTGGGCTTCATCAGCGGTCCGAGGGGGCTGGAATCCTGGCTGGGCAAACAGCGCTTGCATGTCTTCGCGAGCCAGCCGGTCGAGACACTCCCGACCTTTAAGATGCACAAGAGTATTCTGCCCAAAGCGACGCTCCATCCCAGTCTCACGCTCTTTTTCGTGCGACGAGGGTAGGGGGAAGGAACCCTTGCGCCATGGCCAACGATCCACTATTGTCTGCTCCTATGGAAGAAGCCGGCCTCGAACAGAAATACGTCATCTATTGGGAAAGGGAATACTCGACTGCCATCGCGCCGGAGCGGCTGAAGCTGGACTTCAATCCGCATCGGCCCCTGCTCACGAACATGACGCTCGATGAACAGCGGGCCCTGGCGATGGGCGGCTATAAAGTTGTGCCGGACGACTGCGGGCCGGTCCGAACGGTTGGGCAATATGGCTGGCTGGTGCGATCGCCGGTCGATTGTAAGCTCAGGCGCACGGCGGACGGTGTGAAGTGGCAGTCACCGGAGATCAAACCGGAAGAACGTCTGCTGGGCTACAAGTCATTCTCCGGGACTTATATAGATTTGATCCTGAACAGCGGCTATCCGAAACTCTGCTGCGGCATCCGGTTCTATTATCCGAAGCAGGTCGGCCTCATGATGAAGGACATTCCCAACCACTTCTATCACTATCCTGACCGCACCTTCGCCGTCTGGGAGGGGATCAAGACCCAGGAGTATAAACGCACGCCGAATCAGTACGACTGGCTCCCCGACTATGAGGCCTTCACGGCGAACTTCCTGCTGCAGCTCTTTAAACCCACCACGATCAAACGTGGCGACCCCATCGGTCTCGTCGTGCCCGTCATGCTGCCGAAGCAATTTGTGCTGGAGGAGCTAAAGCCGAGACAGTAAGCGGCTGGAAAGCTCTGTCCAGTCAGGCGTTTGAAGCGCCCAAGGTTGCCCTTTTGCTATTGTTCCAGTAAAGTCGCCCTGTGCTTGATCGTCTGCGGGCGCTCATTAAGTCAGGTCGGTATCGTGTGACCCTCCATGCGGAACTTGAACGTGACTCCGACGAAATCACCGCGACTCAAATCGAAGAGGCATTTTCTGATCCTGACAGCGAACTCCTTGAGAACTACCCGGATGATCCTCGAGGGCATTCGTTTCTTGTATTAGGTTTCACGAAGGCAGGAGACCCGCTTCACGGAGTACGGTCGATTCACGAGAACATGGG